>JBDUAY010000235.1:0-9043 GCA_040004415.1 Bacteroidota bacterium
ATGATAAGGGTGAGCGGCTGTTGACGACGTTCCATCGCCAAAGTTCCACACAAAACCAGTGATTGGAACAACAGATTTTATAATGTACGACGGGCTAAAAACAACCGGTGCACAACCTTTTGCCGGCAAGCCTGCTATCTGAACATCCGCAGGTATTGCATTTATATAGTTATTTTGCTGCAATGTATCTGAGCATCCGGTACTGTTGGTCGTAATCAGCGTTACATTATAACGCCCATTTTGTAAATAAGTATGAGCAGGGCTTTGTAGTGCCGATGCTGTGCCATCACCAAATAACCATTGATAATTAATTGCGCCCGTACTCTGATTAGAAAATTGAACGGTGAACGGAGCTTTGCAGGTGGCCGTTTTATCAGCTGTGAATGCAGTAACTGTTTTTGGCAATATTTTGATTGATTTCAAAAGCGAGTCTTTACAACTGCCGAAATCTGCCACAAGGCTGATAGTATAAGTGCCTGCGTTGGGGTATTGCACAAAAGGATTTGCAACAGCAGATGAATTGCCATTGCCAAAATTCCATTGCAAGTTTCCGGTGGCTGGGTTCGACGTATTAAAAACCTGGAAAGCGATGTTCTGACAAATGCTATCAGGCGCAGTAAAATTTGCATTGGCAACACCTACCGCAATAGAGTCTTTTTTAGTCAGCGTATCTATGCAACCAGCATCATTTCTTAATATTAATTGTATGCTGTATAAGCCTGCCGCATTGTATGTATCAGATGGATTTTGTAAAGCTGATGTATTGCCATCACCAAATAACCATTGATAAGATAATGTACCGGTTCCAGTGCTTTTGTCTGTAAAATGTATAATGGAAGGAGGCGTGCATTTGCTGGTGCCGGTGTAAGAGAAAGCTGCCTTTACACCATCTTTTATTTTAATATACTGCGCTTTCGAAAGTGTGCTTGTGCAACCCGCAGTATTGGTAATTCTAAGTATTACATTGTAATTGCCCGGAGAAGTATATATATGAACCGGGTTCTGAATTGTAGATACAGAACCATCACCCATATCCCATTCCCATTTTGTGATTCCACCTTCCTGCGCAAGACTTTGATCGGTAAAATTAACTTTTAACGGATAACATCCAGTGGTGTCAGACGCAATAAATAATGGTTTGGGCAGCGCATTGATAATGACATAATTTGTTTTTACAATTGAGTCTGAAAGCGTGCTATTTTTTATAACAAGTTTAATGGTGTATTTGCCGGGGTTAAAATAAGTAGTGGAAGGATTTTGTAAGAATGAGATGGTGCCGTTACCAAGATCCCATTTCCAGTTAGTAGGGCTGCCGGTGCTGATATCTGTAAATTGAATAAATACGGGAGCGCAGCCACTGGCAGGACTTGCAGTAAAATTTGTATGCAATTGTGCCATTATTGTTTGCTGAAAAATTATGCAAAACAATAATACATACAGTGTACGGAGCACAACCTGCCAAAAAGCTTTCATACGATAGTGGATTCGGGGTTATCAAAGGATATCTGGTTAATAAACGGCAGGTTTTCAAATAAGGTATATTCAAATAACTATTTTTTAATCTATAATGGTATACACGTACAGTTATTATACTATCTGCAGTATAAAAAAACCGCATTAAAAAATGCGGCCTTCAAACTACGGATTAAATTATGTTGGGTTGCAGGAAGAGACCGTTCATGCCGTTGGATGCTTTGCGAAACCGTCCCTTATATCACTCCGGGAGTTTTAAAGAATGATAAATACGAAAAAGGTAAATAATAGATGAATGTTGGATATGTTTGGTTGCACGCTGCTGCATAAACACGTATTTAAACGTATGCAGGTAAAAAATATATTCATTGAAGCGGCGTACTTATTTCTGCCTCAGGTGAAGAATATTATCGCCGTTGGCAGTTGTGGTTTTTGCTTCCACATAATTCAGGTAACTGTCCGTTATTTTCCAGGTATGATTCAACAATTTTAGTGTATCATTCGCGTTGCCAGAAAATGCAGCGGTAATTGTGTAATTGTTTATATCTGTACTCCAGGTACCGGTCTTTGTGTCGGTTCCTTTAATGCCATCTACATTACCATTTTTATAAAACTGAAATTCATAGCCGGCAAAACCGGGGGTTATGTCTGTGGTATTTTGTGTGTAAAGTTCTACGTACCAGCGGCCGGCGGTTACGGCATCAATAATGATATTTTCCTGCTGCTGCTGAATTGCTTTTTTGCACGAAAACAACATTATTATACCCACAACAAAAGTCATCAGCAACAATCGTCCTTTACCCGCATGGTTTTTAATGTATTTAAAAGGCATAAATGTCTTTGTATTTGTCTGTCGCGTAACGTATAAAATAATCAATATTCAAAGGCTCGCCGGTGATGCGCGTGCACAACTCTTCACTGGTAAATCTGCGGCCATGTACATAAACAGATGTACGTAACCAGTCTAATAACGGTTTGTAATTGCCATTTGTTATTTCAATAGCCAGATCCGGTATGTTTTTTTCTGCGGCAGCAAAAAACTGCGCTGCATAAAAACTGCCCAGGCTGTACGTGGGAAAATAGCCAAAACTGCCATGGCTCCAGTGTACATCCTGTAAGCAACCTTGTTTGTCGTTTGGTACATTAACGCCCAACAATTTCTTGTATTGTTCGTTCCAGTATGCAGGTATGTCTTTTGCCTGCAGCGTTCCGTCCAGCAATTTTTTCTCTAGTTCATAACGTACCTGCACATGAAAATGATAGGTAAGTTCATCAGCTTCTGTCCTTATAAAAGAAGGCTGTACTTTGTTGATGCCTTTATAAAAATGTTGCAGCGAAATATCTTTTAACTGGCCAGGAAAGTATTGCTGCACCAACGGATAAAAATGACGCCAGCTGTTAATGCTTCTGCCAACATTGTTTTCCCACAAACGCGATTGTGATTCATGTATACTGAGCGATGTATATTCTCCCAGTGGTAATCCGTAAAAACTTGCGGGCAAACCCTGTTCATACAAACCATGGCCGCACTCATGTATACAGCTCCATGTCATATTGCTGAAATCATTTTCGTCTATCCGTGTGGTGAGCCGCACATCCTGGCTGCTGAAACTGGTGGTAAAAGGATGTTCTGCTATATCCTGGCGCCCCGCTTCAAAATCAAACCCCAGTTGTTTAATCAGTTCCATTCCAAACTGCCATTGTTTTTCTCTTGGATATGGTTGCGTAAGAAACGCATCGTCTACTTGTTTGCACGCTGTTACTTTACGTAACAAATTCTGTAAGGGTTGTTGAAGTGTACTGAATACTTTATCCAGCAGATGCACCGTACAGCCACGTTCATATTGATTAAGCAACGCATTGTAAGGATGATCTTCGTAACCGAGAAGGGCCGCTTCCTGTTTTTTTAATTCAAGCAAGCCCGCGAGGTGCGGTTCAAAAACAGAAAAATCATTTTCTTTTTTTGCGCGTACCCATGCCTGGAAGCTATTGGAGGTAGCCTCGCTCAACAAGCGTACAAAATCACCGGATAGCTTTTGCTGCTGCGTATAATCATACCAGCTAAGGTCTATGTTTTTTTGCTGTATCTCATCCAAATCGCCACAGGTCATTAACTCCTGTAAAATATTTTTGAAAGATTCGCGTGTAAATAACCCGTGACTTATTTCACTTAGCGTTGCCACTTGCTGCGCCCGGAAGCCAGCGCCTTTTTGCGGCATATACGTTTCCTGGTCCCACTGCAAAACCGCAATAGCATATCTTACATCTGCAATTTTCCGCAGGTGGCCTGTATATTCACTATATTTTTTAATGCTGCTCATAATCTGCGTTGCGTTCAATAAAATGTTAATCTTGCATAGCCAGCCATTACTACGGCTGTATTGATATAAATTAGCGAAATCAGAAATTATTTTTTGCCATGCAGAGACAAATGTACACTTACTTTATTTTTTGTGCTGTTCTTTTAACCAGTTTTATAAATACCGGTGCGCAAAATATAGATTCATTGCTGGGTATTTTCAAGCAAGCAGATCCGCAGGAAAAAATGTACATACATTTTGATAAAAGCTATTACAATCCCGGAGAAACCATCTGGTTCAAGGCCTATATTTTTGATGGACTTGAACGTGCGCTAACGCCGAGAAATTTTTATGCCGAACTGGTGGATGAAGCCGGTAATGTAATAAATCATGTAACTGCACCGGTGGGCGAATCCAGCGCAGCAGGCAGTATTAAGCTTGCACCAAATTTTTCAAAAAACCTATTGTATTTTAAAGCATACACGTATGCCATGTTAAACGGAGATACTAATTTTCTCTATGTTAAACCAATAAAGATTATTACCGGGGTAAAATCAACAAAGAAAGTTCAACCCCCACCGGTAAGCATTAGTTTTTTACCTGAAGGCGGTGATATGGTTGCAGAAATTGCATCCGTATTGGCATTTAAGGCTACAGACGCCAATGGCTTGCCGGTAAATGCAAAAGGCTACATTAAAGATGCTACTGGTTCAAAGATTGGTGATTTTGTAACGGTGCATGATGGTATGGGATGGTTTAAAATAGAGCCCAAACCCCAGCACGCTTATACCGCCGTCTGGAAAGATGCTTCCGGCAAAGAATATAATACCCCATTGCCGGCTGTGAAACAGCAAGGCGTTACATTACAGGTAAATGATGCGGCAGAAGGTAAAAAGTTTGCCTTGCGAAGATCTGACAGTGTGAATGAAGCAGGAAAGTCGTTACGCATCATAGCTTACATGAACCAGCAACTGGTCTATTATGCAAAAGTAAATTTAGCTACTACCAGTATTACTTCCGGAATAATTCCCACAAAACAACTTCCCTCAGGCATATTGCAAATAACCGTTTTTGACAAAGATTTTAAACCCGTAGCGGAACGCGTTTCATTTGTAAATAATCATGACTATGAATTTGACGCCGACGCATGGATACCGGTGTTAAACAAAGACAAACGCGGATTAAATACACTGGAGGTTCAGATTTCGGATACGGTACGTTCTAATCTTTCTTTGTCTGTTACAGACGCCGATCTTAACGTTCCCTCATCACCCAATGAAGATAATATAATTTCACACCTGCTGCTTACTGCGGATTTGCGTGGCAAAATAGCCAACCCGTATTATTATTTTTTCAGCACAGCAGACAGTGCCGCTACATACCTGGATCTTGTAATGCTTACCAACGGCTGGCGCCGGTATAACTGGGATAATGTATTTGCAGGAAAGCCACCAGTGGGCTCCATAAAAGAAAGTAATTACATCAGTATTAATGGAAAGCTGATTGGTACCCAGGGCCACTTTTCTCCCGATACAAAGCTCAACGGGATATTACAAACAAAAGATTCTGTCAAAAATTTTATTTCATTGCCAGTAGACCGAAAAGGTGAAGCACAATCCGATGGGTATATTTTTTATGATTATGCCAGGCTTTATTTTCAATTTAATGATAAAAAGCTGGTGTTTGACAAATCGCTGCTGCATGTAGACAACGGATTGATCCATACGCCGGAAAAAATATCGCTGGATGATGAAAGTAAGAAAACCGGTTTGGAGATCGATAGCAATCTCATCGCTAAAAATATAAAAAATGCGTCAGATGAAATGAAAGTTGCTATACAACGTGCAAGAAGGGAAAAAGAACAGGTGTTGAAAGAAGTAGTTATCACGGGCAAATCAAAAAGCAATGAACAGAAAATGGATGAAAAATATGCCAGCGGTATGTTTAGCGGTGGTGACTCCAGAAATTTCGATGTGGTGAACGACCCATTTGCCGCCAGCAGTCAATCCATTTTTCAATACCTGCAGGGGAAAGTAGCCGGTTTGCAAATTAATACTTCCGGTAATCCACCATCCATGACATGGCGCGGCAGCACGCCGGTTTTTTACCTCGATGAAATGCAGACGGATGCCAGTTTTATGCAAAACCTTAATATGAATGATGTGGCATACGTAAAAATTTTCAGTCCGGGTACTACCGGTGTTATTTCGAGCAGCGGCGGTGGCGCCATTGCTGTTTACACAAAAAAAGGCGGCGACAGAACCGTTGATGATAAATCAAAAGGGCTAAGTTACGTTCAAATAGCGGGGTACACACCGGTAAAACAATTTTATTCACCGGATTATGCAGCTGCATCTTTGTTAAGTGACTTGCCGGATTTGCGTACTACATTGTATTGGGCGCCGTATATTTTGCTCGACAAATCTAAAAAGCGTATTAAAATTCAGTTTTATAATAATGATGTTTCTCATCGCTTCAGGGTTGTAATGGAAGGGGTTAATGCGAACGATAAACTTGTTCACGTTGAAAAAGTGATTGAATGATGAGTAACAGGTTCATTTGTTCATTTAATAAATTACCTGGTTTATTTGACACCGGGTTGCATGTTGATGAAGCTTTTTGAAGCCACTCTGCAGCGGTAAGTTACATGCGGCACATTAATAAATCCACGTCCTATTTTAACGTCATTTTTAAAATATGATTAAAAGATGTAAAACTGTTTTTCGTTTGATGTATTTTTTTGAATTTTGATGCTAGTTTAAAAATCGGGCATGAAAAACAGTGTAAGAAATATCAGGAATTGGTGGGTCGGGCAAGGTCTTCATGCAGAGTTGCAGCTTCCCATTATTCCCTTGTTAGTTTTCCTCGCGGTTATATTATTTTTTATTTTTTCTTCCTGATAAGAAACGCTTTCTTTTTTGAAAGCCAGGTGGTTAATCGCGCTCTTTCAAAATTCAACTAAACCTATTTTTTTTGCGTCCCGCAATTTCACCGCACAGGAGCATGCCTGTACCTGTATTCTTTTTGCTATATCTTTAGCGTATCATTGATTTATAGAAAAGAATATGACATATAACCGGCTCTGTTTTTTTGTTGCCTGCTGCCTGTTTATTTTACCAGGGACTTTGCGCGCACAAACAGTTACAACAAATAATACCAAATCTGCAAAGCGTTATCTCTATGTTGCAACACCCGGCATCCGCGATTACCTGGGGTATGGCGGTCACGGCATCCTGGTTTTCGATATCAACAATAATCACCGGTTTGTAAAACGAATTGCGACAAAAGGATTTCACGCAGATGGAAAACCGTCCAATGTAAAAGGCATTGCGGTAAGCATTCCCCTTAACAGCGTTTTTGTAAGTACACTTGAAACGCTGGAGCGAATTGATCTAGGTACCGATAAAATAATATGGGAGAAAACATTTGATAAGGGTTGCGACCGCATGTCAATTTCACCAGATGGACTCACCATGTATCTGCCTGCTTTGGAAAATAGTTTCTGGAACGTGGTAGATTGTAAAACAGGAGATATTATTAAGAAGATTGACGGTTTTAAAAGGTCACATAACACGCTGTACGGACCATCCGGTAATTTTGTTTACCTGGATGATATTGGCAGCCCGTGGTTGTCAGTTGCAGATACAAAAACAAATGAAATTGTTCAGAAGACAGGCCCGTTTGAAAACAACGTGCGACCATTTACCATCAATGCAAAAGAAACACTGGTATACGTAACAGTAGACAGTTTGCTGGGTTTTGAAGTAGGCGATTTAACATCTGGAAAGAAACTGGCACACATCGTGGTAGAAGGCTGGGAAAAAGGACCGGTGCGAAGGCATGGCAATCCCAGTCATGGCATAGGGCTTACGCCCAACGAAAAAGAATTGTGGGTCTGTGATGGGCATAATATGCGGCTGCATGTTTTTAATGCCGCGCCGCCCTATCAGCAACTTACTACGATTCCCTTGCAGGATATGCCCGGCTGGATTACGTTTACGCTTGACGGTAAGTATGCATATCCTTCCAGCGGTGAGGTAATAGATGTGCAAACCCGTAAAGTACTAACTACTTTAAAAGATGAATTTAATAATAGTGTTGCCAGTGAAAAAATGCTGGAACTTCAGTTCAGTGGAAATAAATTAGTGCGGGCTGGTGATCAGTTTGGTATTGGGAGGAGACTGAAGTAAGACTGCGTCAATTGCACGAAATAATATAACAACGGTCGTCAAAAAATTTTAGACGACCGTTGTTATGCGCAATGCAAATAGTAATATTAATGAAGATGATTTTACATTTCAAAAACCAATTTTCCTTTAGCCGTTTTATTTTCTATCATTTCATGCGCTTGCTGTGCCTGATCCAATTTTAATACAATTGGCGCTTGTGTTTTTATTTTTCCTTCATCTATCCAGGTTGCAATTTCAGTGAGCATAACAGCATCTGGTTGTGTTTGAATCATCTGGGCTTTAATGCCAGCAGCAGCGGCTTTATCTGCGGGCGGCGGCATTACGGTTGAAATTAACAAACCGCCTTTTTTTATAACAGTAAAAGATTTCATTAACGTCTCGCCGCCTACCAAATCAAGGACTACGTCCATATCTTTTACCGCTGTTGAAAAATTAGTTTTCGTGTAATCGATCACTTCATCTGCACCAATAGATTTTATAATGTTAATACCCGCGCCTGAAGCGGTACCAATAACATAGGCGCCTTTAATTTTAGCAATCTGTACTGCAAAGGATCCTACTGCACCTGCAGCGCCGTGAATCAAAATTTTTTGTCCGGGTTGCATGTTAGCAGTTTTAATAATGGCGGTATACGCGGTGCCTGCGCCAACCGGCACGGCCGCTGCTTGTACGAAAGATAAACTTGCAGGTTTCAGGGCAACTTCATTTTCATTTACGGAAACATATTCAGCATATGTTCCACCACTAAAAAAATTGGGCATGGTATAGACTTCATCGCCTTTTTTTAATCTTTTAACATCGCTGCCCGTTTCTTCCACCATTCCAGCTGCTTCCGAGCCAAGAATAGTGGGTAGTGTTTTGGGCATCACCCTGGCCATTGTTCCAGCGCGTACTTTTACATCAACGGGGTTTACAGCGGATGCTTTTATTTTTATTAAAACCTGGTTCGCGGCGAATGCTGGCTTGTCAACTGTTACAGGTTTCAGGTTGGTGGCCGGTCCGTACTCATTTAATTGTATTGCTTTCATAATATTGATTTGAGATGAGGCCAGGTAACAACCTGGCGTAAAGAGCAACATA
>JBDUAY010000236.1:0-9020 GCA_040004415.1 Bacteroidota bacterium
ATTTAAAACTGGGACGCATTTTATTTGAAAAAGAAGGATTGAATAAAATGCTTGATTGATAATTGTTCGCGCAAAAAATAATTTGCACCTAAGCACAGCTTTTCAACTCCATTCTTCCAGGCCCTGCAACACGTGCTCAACAGGAAACACCCTATATTAAGAAAAAAACACCTTTTTTTAATTCCTGGAATCATGTTTACAAATATGCAGTTACATTTGGGAACAATAAATAACCTGATACTATGATCAATGCAAAAAAATGTGCTTTGGGCCTGATGCTGACAGGCTTTTTTTATATCCAGGCATTCAGCCAATATGATCCAGCCAGCCCAATACCAACAGATACCAGCGTAAAAATTGGGAAGCTTGCAAACGGGCTAACTTATTACATCAGGAAAAATGCAAAGCCTGAAAAGAAAGTAGAATTGCGCCTGGCAGTGAACGCAGGTTCTGTATTGGAAAATGAGAACCAGCAGGGTCTTGCGCATTTTATGGAACACATGAGTTTTAACGGATCAACCCATTACCCCAAAAATGAACTGGTGGATTTTTTACAAAAATCAGGCGTAAAATTCGGCGCCGATCTGAATGCCTACACAGGTTTTGACGAAACCGTTTACATACTTCCTTTACCGGTTGATGATCCTGCAATGCTTGACAGAGGATTAACCGTATTGGAAGACTGGGGCTTCAATAATCTCTTCGATAAAAATGAAATAGAAAAAGAACGCGGTGTTGTACTGGAAGAATCCAGGCTTAGAAAAGGGGCCAATGACAGAATGCGTCAAAAATATTTTCCCAGGTTATACAATGGCTCTAAATATGCGGAACGTTTGCCCATCGGCAGAGATGAAACGCTGAAAACATTTAAACCGGAAGCACTTAAAAAATTTTATAAAACCTGGTACCGGCCAAATGAAATGGCCGTAATTGTTGTGGGTGATATCAACCCCACGGAAGCAGAAAAACTAATAAAAACACATTTTGCAAAATATATCAATCCCGCTGGCGGGCCTGTTCGCCCGGCTATTATTCCTATTAAATCAAGGACGAAGCCCGATGCCATGGTCTTAACGGACGATGAAGCAACCAATACAATAATCCAGATCTATAATTTTGTAAAACCCGCGCAAAAAGTTAAGACCTGGGGTGAATATCGTAAAGACCTGATCGAAAATCTCGTAAGCTCACTGATTAGCCAGCGCTTGCAGGAATTAACGCAAAAAGAAAATCCGCCGTTCCTTTTTGCCAATGCCGGTTTCGGCCAATTTATACGCGGGTATAATTCTTTCAATTCATTTGCCGTAATTGGCAAAGGCACCGTGGAAAATGGCGTTACCGCATTAATAGAAGAGACCAATCGCGCAAGGCAATTTGGGTTTTTAAAAACGGAACTGGACCGCATAAAGTCGGACCTGATGAATGAAACACAGAACGCCTACAATGAACGGGGAAAGTCAGAATCAAGCCAGCTGGTTGCACAATACCTGAACAGTTTTCTCACTGGCGAACCACTACCGGGCATCACTAACCGCTATAATTTTATAAAACAAACCCTGCCCACTGTTACGCTGCAGGAAGTAAATGATGTTGCGAAGCGCATGCCATCAACAAATAATGCTTTTTCACTGGTAGAAGCACCCGCTGCACTGAAATCATCGTTGCCGGACAGTGCAAAACTTTTACAAGTATTAGCAGACGCAGGCAATGTGCCACTGAAACCATATGAAGAAAAAGCCGTTGCTGCTGCGTTGCTCGACAAAGAGCCGGCAGCAGGCAAAATAACAGCCGAAGAAGCCGACGATAAATTAGGCGTCACCAATCTTACGTTGAGCAATGGGATTACTATCAGCATTAAACCCACCACCTTTAAAAATGATGAGATATTGATGGATGCATGGCGATTGGGTGGTTCCCATAAATATCCGCTGGCCGACAAAGAAAATGCTGGCAATGCCGCTATAATCGTTCAGCAAATGGGTGTGAAAGACATGTCACCCACCGACCTGCAAAAGTTTATGGCAGGTAAAACGTTCAGCGCAATGCCGTATATAAATCCAGACGAAGAAGGTATCCAGGGTAATAGCAGCGTTAAAGATTTTGAAACTTTTTTGCAATTGGTCTATTTGTATTTTACACAACCCCGCAAAGACCAGGCATTGTTCAATTCTTTTATCAGTAAGGCAAAAGGCCAGCTGGAATTCCTGAGCAAAAATCCGCGTGTTTCTTACCAGGATACATTGTATAAAATCATTTACAATAACAATCCCTGGATGAGTGCAATACCAAAGGCAGAAGATTTTGATAAAATAAATATCGACCGGAGTCTGGCCATCTACAAAGAAATATATGGAAACGCTTACGGCCTTCATTTTAGTTTCGCAGGCAATATAGATGTTGCGAAGGCAAAACCACTGTTGGAGAAATACCTTGGTTCGCTGCCGGCGGCATCTGAAGTAAACACGACGACCGATCCGGGTGCAAGAATGCTAAAAGGCTATACTGACATTGTCATCAAACGTGGAAAAGCATCACAGGCGATAATTAACTTAAAGTTTGAAGGTGAGACAGAATACACCCGCGATAACCGGCTGCAACTGGCCGCACTGCTGGAGGCGCTCAACATTGAAATCATTGAAAAGCTGCGTGAAGAAATGAGTGGCATGTATGGCGGGGGAATGGGCGGCTCAATCTTAAAACGACCGTATGCACATTACAGTATAGAGGCGTCTATACCTTGCGGACCTGAGAACGTTGACAAGCTTACTACTGCCTTGCTTGATATCATTAAAAATGCGCAGGATAAAGGTGTTGCCCGGAAAGATCTTGATAAAGTAAAAGAAAACTGGAAAAAGCAATATCATGTAAACCTGCAAAGCAACGAATTCTGGCTGGAAACGCTTTCCACTGCTTTTATTAATGGGGATAATCCGGAGAATGTACTGGACTATGAGAAAAAAATTGATAGCATAACGGTTGATGATCTGCAAAAAGTAGCTAAAAAATATCTTACATTAAACAATATGGTAAAGTCAGTGATGTATCCTGAAAGTTCTGCTGTAAAAGAAGAAGTAAAAACAACGAAGGCTGCATTCTAAAAAGCTTATTGATAAAAAATAAAAAGAGGCTAACCATTAAGGCTAGCCTTTTTTATGTTAACGAGCCAGTTCTGGCTGCTATCCTAACCACAACTACCTGGAAGATTTACAAACCCGCTATAAAATATTTTATAGCGTTTCTCGCGGCCGCACAAGGCATACCTGCGGCACGCTAACTTCAGCCATGACAATTCTACCCATCAAATGTTCTGCTGGAACATTCTTCCGGACAGTTCTGCAGTACTAACAAGCAGCGGGAACAATACAAAAGACAAACCTTTTAATTGCACTTGTTTATTTGATATTTAATATATTTATCGGCCAAAAACAACTGCATGATAAAAAAAATCACGGCTGCGATGCTTAGCTTTTTGCTTGTGACACTGTATATGCAGGCACAAAATGCCTACAGCAATTACAAACAGCAAACAGACCGGATAAACGCGCTGGCTAAAAATTATCCTCAATTAATAAAAGTAAAGTCCATTGCAAAAACAACCGGTGGCAAAGATATCTGGATGGTTTCCATGGGCACCGGCAATATAGAATTGAAACCGGCGATTGCTATTGTTGGCGGTGTAGAAGGCAATCACCTGCTGGGTACGGAACTGGCCATTGGCTTTGCGGAAAAATTATTACAGTCTTCCAATACAGACAGCGTGAAAAATCTGCTGAACAAAACAAGCTTTTATATATTTCCTAATATGAGCCCGGATGCAATGGAACAATATTTTGCCGCTCTTAAATATGAACGGCAGGGAAATGCAAGCGAAACAGATGACGATCGTGATGGCAAATTAAATGAAGATGGTTATGATGATTTGGATGGTAACGGAAAAATCACCATGATGCGTATCGAATCACCGGTGGGCGATTATAAAACAAGTCCGGATGATCCGCGTGTGCTGGTAAAAGCAGATCTTACCAAAGGAGAAAAAGGAAAATATCTATTGCTGAGCGAAGGTATTGACAATGATAAAGATGGTAATTTTAATGAAGATGGCGAAGGCGGTGTTTGGTTCAATAAAAACCTTTCTTTCAAACATCCTTCTTTTACGCCGGGTTCCGGTGAATTTGCAGTTTCTGAAATTGAAACAAAAGCTTTGCTGGATAATTTATATCCATTGTTTAATGTCTATGCCGTAATAAGTTTTTCCGGGAACAATAATTTGTCAACGCCATTTACGTACAATGCGGCAACTGCTACGCCGCGTGTAGTAGCCGGATACCTGGAAGCGGATGCAAAGACCAATGCCATGGTATCCGATTTATATAATAAGATTACGCCGATGAAAGATGCGCCTAAAATAAATCCTGCAGGTGGCGATTTTTTATCGTGGGCCTATTACCATTATGGCCGTTTTAGTTTCAGCACACCAGGTTGGTACGTACCAAAAATAAAACCAGATACAGCAAAAAAAGAAAAGGCACCCACTACAGAAGATGCACAAGTGAACTACCTGCGCTGGAGCGCGCAACAGGGCATTTCCAATACGTTTACGGACTGGAAAAAAGTTAATCACCCGGATTTTCCCGGGCAGAATGTTGAGGTGGGCGGACTGGATCCATTTGTACTTATCAATCCTCCTTTTTCATTGGTTCCGGCAATTATTACGGCGCATACAGATTTTATTATTAAACTGGCAAGCTTGCAACCAGCGCTTGATATCATTAACCTGGAAACAGAAAAAATAGGCAGTGGCATTACGCGCATAACCGCCACCGTTATAAACAAAGGTGCGTTACCGTCTCATTCCAAACTGGGTGAACGTTCGTACTGGGTAAAACGCATCAAAGTAAAACTCGATTTGGAAAAAACGCAATCTGTTATCAGCGGCAAAAAAATACAATTGCTTAATTCGATGGAAGGCTACAGTTCCAGTCAATTAACCTGGCTGATAAAAGGTTCCGGCAAAGTAATACTGGAAGCGGGAAGTCCAACGACCGGTAGCAAAAAAATTGAAATAAGTCTTTAATTGCGATAACAATGTTATAAAAATACAATGAAAAACTTCATAAAATATTTCACCTGCCTGGCTGTTCTTTTTTGTGCAGCAATACTTGTATGTGCACAAACAAGTGATCAGTTATACAAAGCGTCTGGCAGCCCGGTAAATCCAAAAGTTGCCGTAAGCTGGAACCGGTACAATGATCATGCAGGCATTGGTGAACTGCTTAAAAAAATAGCAAAGGCATACCCGGGTTTGGCGAAGTTGGAATCAATTGGAAAATCATATGAAGGAAGAGATTTGTGGTGCATTGCCATTACTGATTATTCCAAAGGCAGTCCCGATAAAAAACCAGCCATGTATATTGACGGAAATATACATTCAAATGAAGTACAGGGCGCTGAATTTGCCATGTACACGGCCTGGTATTTAACAGAAAGTTTCGGCGATACAAAATTTATACAGGAACTGCTGGCAGATAAAATATTTTATATCATACCGACTATTAATCCTGATGGCCGGGATAATTTTTTTAAAAACCCAAACAATGCACATTCGCCCAGATCAGGCATGATACCGGTTGACAATGATATGGACGGACTGGTAGATGAAGACGGCTATGATGATTTGGATGGAGATGGAAACATTACGCAAATGCGCCGCAAAAGCCCCAATGGCCGTTACCGGGTTGATCCTGCTAACCCAAACCGGATGATAGAAGTTGGCCCGGATGAAAAAGGAGAATATGAATTATTGGGTTTTGAAGGAATTGACAACGATGGTGATGGTTTGGTGAATGAAGACGGCGATCAGTTTGAATATGATCCCAACCGCGACTGGGGCTGGAACTGGCAACCCAATTATGTGCAGGGCGGCGCGTATAAATATCCATTTTCACTTCCTGAAAACAGGGCCGTGATGGAATTTGTAATGAAGCATCCAAATATTGCGGCAGCACAATCTTTTCACAATGCAGGTGGCATGATATTGCGCGGACCCGGTGCACTGGAAGACCTCGGCACCTATAATGCGGCCGATGTGAAGGTGTACGATGCCATTGGTAAAAAAGGAGAAGAAATAATTCCTGGTTATAAATACCTGGTAGTATATAAAGATCTGTATTCCGTGTTTGGCGGTGAGCTGGATTGGTTTTATGGAAGCCGTGGCGTGTACACTTATTCAAATGAATTGTGGACGCCCTACCTGATGTTTAACAAACCCAATGGTGGCGAAGATGAGTACAATCAGTTTGATCGCTACCTGTTGTTTAAAGATGCATTTGTTGAGTGGCACGAATACAATCATCCGCAATATGGAAAAATAGAGATAGGCGGTTTCAAAAAGAATTTTACAAGAGCGCACCCTGGTTTTTTATTAGAAAGTGATGCGCACCGCAATATGGCGTTTACCATTTATCATGCTTACCATACGCCCAAACTGGAGATTGATACCGTGATAGAAAAAGATTTAGGTGAAGGGTTGAAAGAAGTAACTGCCGTGATTGGTAATAAACGTTTGATGCCCACGCATTCCAGCCAGGATTTAAAGTACAAAATTGAAAGACCGGATTATGTTACGCTGACTGGCGCGAAAGTAATTGCAGGTATGCTTGTTGATAATTTTAATCCTGCTGCTGCAACAGAACAAAAAAACGATCCGCAGTCTGTTGAAGTAAATAATATACCGGGCCTCGGGCAGGTTACCGTACGATGGATTATACAAGCAGCATCGAAATATACGATTACGGTTGACAGCAGAAAAGGCGGAAGTGTAAGTAAGACCAAATAGTCTTCATTCACTTAACAATAAAAATGCGAATAAAAAATATCTTTTAAAAAAGCATAGAAAAATATGTTGCCCAATATCTGCTTCAACATCATGATTTCATACAACCGCAGTATTATGCTATAAGGAATATTACACTGGGGCACCCCTCGCCAACGTGTTGGAGAGGGGACTGGGGTGAGGGTCTACATAAAACTATCCGCTTCGCGGTAAGCCTTTATCAATGCCATTTCACCATCTTTGCCAGGTCCGGCTATGCCATGTTCCATTCCTAAAATGCCTTTGTAGCCTTTGTTATAAATATGCTTGAAAATATTTTTGTAATCCATTTCGCCGGTGCCGGGTTCATTACGACCGGGGTTATTGCCGATTTGAAAATAAGCGACTTCATCATACGCCCAATCAATGTTTTTTATCAGGTTCCCGGTATTGCGTTGAATATGATACATATCAAACAATATTTTGCAGGATGGGCTGTTTACCGCTTTGCAAATTGCATACGCCTGGTCAGCTGTACGTAAAGATAAATCGGGTGTATCGCTTAGTGGCTCAAGCACCATAATAATGCCGTGCGGTTCTAAAATTTCAACCCCTTTCCTCAGTGCCATAATTACATTCGCCATTTGAATTCCTTCAGGAAGATGTCTTTCAAAATCCCCAGGAACAACGGTTGTCAATTTTCCGCCACAACGTTTGGAAACCTCTACTGCATTCCGGCATCCTTTCAAAAATACCTCAACATTTTCTGGTTTGCCTGCAGCAAGCGTGTTGGCGCCGTTTCCGCCTTTATCCAACACAAAAACGCCCATCCCCATTCCGAGCTTTGCGAGGGTATCGCCAATTTTTTGTTGATCTGCAGGCGGCCTTCCACTCATGCCATTGTCTTCAATTGCACGAAAGCCATGATCGTACCCGAATTTTATTTGTTCGCTAAAATCTCCGGCAACACTGTTCTTGAACATGCCATCGTGTATTCCGTAATTAAGATGAAAGGGCTTTTCATCCGCTGTAAATTCTTTATCCTTTTTATTTGCCAAAGCGGCTGCAGAAGTAAATAAGGCGCTGCTGGCAAGTAATGACTGTTGCATAAATTTTCTGCGTTGCATAGTATCGTTCGTTTATGCGTTAAATTTACCGGAATTCAATTATAAAAAACAAAATATTGTTGCGGAACTATTTTTTTACGCTGTTATTATCATTTTCTTCTTTGTTTTGTGCGGCACAGTTGCAGCGGTTTTCTTTTACACAGCCTAAAATGGGTTCGCCCTTTACCATCATTTTTTATACCCGTGATTCAATGCATGCACAGGTTACAGCACAAAATTGTTTCAAACTTGCAGATTCACTCATTAATATTTTAAGCGATTATATTGATAGCAGCGAGCTCAACAGGTTATGTGCGCGGGCTGGAAATAGCGGCAATTCATTTATTTGCTCCCCAACCCTCTATGACATATTATTACAATCAAAGTTTGCCTATGAAAAAAGCCTGGGGAGTTTTGATATTACGCTTGGCCCGGTTACCAGGCTATGGCGAAAAGCAAGAAAAGAAAAGATATTTCCGCAGCAGGATTCGGTAAAAGAGAAATTGGCGCTAACGGGCTTTACTAAAATACAAATTGACACTGTTACTCATGCCGCATATCTTTTGCAAGCCGGCATGCAACTTGATTTGGGCGGGATTGGCCAGGGGTACATTGCACAACAGGTCATGAATTATTTAAAAACACAACAGATTGAAAATACTTTGATAGATGTAAGCGGCGACATTGTTTGTAGCGGCACGCCGCCGGGTACAAAAGGCTGGACAGTTGCCATCAATGTTCCGGAAAGCGACAATGAATTATTGCCGCGTCATTTGCTTATTGCCAACAAATCAGTTACTACCTCCGGCGACGTTTACCAGTTTATGGAGCATGATGGTAAAAGGTATTCTCATATTGTTGATCCGGCAACTGGGTATGGCATTACATCCCAAAAAAATGTTACGGTAATTGCTGATGATGGTACAACGGCAGACTGGTTTACAAAAGCCTGCAGCATTTTGCCGTTAACCAAAGCAAAAAAGATAGCGGCAGATCTGCATGCAGAATTTTTAATAGCCGAAGTGAAAAAAGGAAAACTTGTTTATTATAAGTCGAAAGGCTTTGACAAATATTGGAAAGGGATAATTAAAAATTAATAAACC
>JBDUAY010000643.1:0-2692 GCA_040004415.1 Bacteroidota bacterium
CGCCGGGTAATAAGGTGTTTCTTTTTCATATTATGTATCGAATGTCATGCTGCGCATTTGTTTTTTGAATCCTGACCGGGCTACCATCACCACGTGTACCACCAGGAATAGCACCAGCGCCAGGGAAATAAAAAAGTGGAAAGTGCGGGCAGACTGCGCGCCTGCAAACATTTTTAACAGGAACGGGTAGGCAGCGGTAATGGCGGGTGACATTGTTAAGCCTGTCATTACCGCCAATGGGAACAACAGAAAAATCACCCCCATATAAGTATATTTTTGCAGCAAGCCATAACGGCCGTCTGCAACAGGCGGTATTTTGCGGAAATGGCTGGTAAAATCACTTATCCATAACCGTAAGTTAAAGTCGTCCATGCCCGGTGAGAGACGCTGTTTGAAATACCCTGTAAAAATACCGGCGAGCAAATAAAATAAACCTGTTACTACCAGTATCCAACCCGACAGGAAGTGCAGGCTGCGGCCCCACCCGTTTTGATTAAAAATTTCATAGGTACGGCTGGCACTGACCGGTGAATTAGCAGATGCAAAAAAAGGTTTCGCTTTATTCCAGCCATTATGATGATAATTCCGGCTGATGGGTAATTCAAAGAGTGCTGGTGTCAGATCGTTTCCGGCATCTCCCCAATAGAGCCTGGGGTGTACCATTAGTATCTCAACCCCGCTATAAACAAGAGCAAAGAAACTGATGGTTATAATCCAGTGCGTAATCCGCACCCAGTGCGGGTGCCGGTTTAATTTGACAATTGGTTTGTTATGCGCAGCTATTGCAGAATGCATTACTATGTTTGATTGGCAAACTGAATATACGTTTTTATCGGCGGCTGTACAGGCAATTTCAAAAAAGAAGCCAGGGGCGTGTTTTATTTTTGATACATAGCCATAAATCATCTAACAACCATAGTGGCTAACCCCAATTTTTTATACCCGGCCATAATTGTGAATCAGTTGGCAGTTGCAAGAACAGAAGATTTGAAGGGAATGGCAATGATAATTGAAGCACGGAAAGATCTGTTAAAGCACAGAGGTGCAATCAAAATAAAAAAGCTGATAATTTATTGATTATCAGCTTTTGGTTACCCCAGATGGAGATTTTTCGAATCATTTGGTGGAGGATTTAAAAACACTGGTGTTAATTTCCGCAAATTTTTAAATTAAAAAATAACTGATAATTCGGTTATTATTAACTAATTTTGACTGAAATAACGGTTATTTTGAAAAGTAAGAAAACATCATTGCTCCCAAGCGCTGAGAAGATTCTCAACGAATTGGGAACCAATATCAAACTGGCCAGGAAGCGGAGAAAACTGTCACGCGACCAGGTAGCGGAGCGTGCTGCCATTGCCCGGTCAACGCTGCAACTCATTGAACAGGGCGAGCCGGGAGTCGCCATGAGCTCTTACCTGCAGGTACTTTTTGTATTGGGACTCGAGAAGGATTTATTAAAGGTGGCAGGGGAAGATTCGCTGGGCCGGAAATTAATGGATGCAGGGTTATTGAATAAAAAATAGAATGGCAAAGGCAATACAACATACAAAGAGAATCCTGGTATATGCTGATTGGCTTGAGCTGGGTGGCCCCGTCTTAACAGGCACATTGCAGCCGGAACCAATCAAGGGAAAAGAAATATTTTCATTTAGCTATGATAATAACTGGTTGAAGAACGGGCAGGTGCTTGCGCTTGATCCGGATCTTGGATTTTACCCGGGACCTCAATATGTAAAAGAAGAAAAATCAAACTTCGGCATTTTCCTTGATTCATCACCCGACCGTTGGGGTAGGGTACTGATGGAAAGAAGAGAGGCCTTGAATGCGCGGCAGGAAGGACGTAAAACGGACAAGTTAATGGAGACTGATTTTCTATTAGGTGTGTTTGATAAACACCGGATGGGCGCTATCCGTTTTAAGACATCGGCGGACGGAGATTTTTTGCACGGTGACGAGCATCTGGCAGCGCCGCCTTTCACTAGCATCCGAACACTGGAAGAAGCCAGCCTGCAATTGGAAAGCCAGGATTCAATAGAAGATAAAAAATTTGCGCATTGGTTAAACTTATTAATATTTCCGGGCTCCTCATTAGGAGGTGCAAGGCCCAAAGCAAGCGTGGTGGATCCTTCCGGCAGCTTATGGATAGCAAAGTTTCCGAGTCGCAAAGATGAAAGAGATACAGGAGGTTGGGAAGCGGTTGTTAATAACCTTGCGGTAAAAGCCGGGGTAAATGTCGCACAAGGAAATGCACGGCGATTCACACAAGATTATCATACCTATCTTACTAAGCGTTTTGACAGAACAAGTGAAGGGCGCATACACTTTGCGTCTGCCATGACACTGCTTGGTATGATGGACGGCGAAGCGGCTAGTAGCACCGGCAACGTTTCCTATTTACACATCGCAGAATTTATTATGCGCCATGGAGCACGTCCCACAGAAGATTTGGAAGAACTATGGCGAAGGATTGTTTTTAATATCTGCGTGAGCAATAGCGACGATCACCTGCGCAATCATGGCTTCCTGCTAACGCCCAAAGGATGGATATTGTCGCCTGCTTATGATATTAATCCAATTCCCAATTCTGCCGGCCTGCATTTGAATATTTCTGAAGACAGCAATGCATTGGAACTTGACCTGGCACGGGATATAGCTAATAAATTCAGGGTGAACAAAACACGAAGCGAAT
>JBDUAY010000237.1:0-8995 GCA_040004415.1 Bacteroidota bacterium
CAATCATGTCAAGAGAAAAAAAGTTTTCACTGGCAGCCAGGGAGATCTCTTTTTTCCCTTCAAAATTAATATGCGTGACTGGTTCTTTTCCATACACAGTAAAAGAAGAAATATACGCATCTGAGATATTGTTTTTATTGCTGTATTTATCGGGGTTAAATTGTACAAAGCCTCTTAAGGTTGGATAAATGAAATCGCCATTCTTCATACGAAAAGCAGATTGATAGTTGAAATCGACAGTGGGCAAGCCATTGCTAATATCAAAAGGAGTAAAAAAATTCCTGGAAGTATCCAGCATGTAAAGTGATTTACTACCGGCAAACCACAACCGGTTTTTGTCATCAACCTGCAATGCAGCGATGGTTTCAGAAACTTTTCCGGGTCCAAGCAAGTAATGACTGAAGCTGCCTTTCTTCTCATCCCACGCATTAAGTCCCTCCTGGGTAGCGATCCACATAACATTTGTTTTATCCTCCACTATAGAAATAACGTGGTTGTTGCTCAGCGAGCCCGGCACCGCATTATTTTTTGTCCAGTATTTTGTTTTGCTGTTTGCGGCGTCATACATCAGCAACCCTTTTGCATGAAAACAAAACCACATGCGCTTGCGGCTGTCTTCATATACATTAAGCGTGTTATAACGGGCGTATTTTCCTAACTGCGGATCGTTTGTGAAATCATCAATTTTATGCGTGATGTTATTGTAACGATAAAAACCATCGCGGCAGCCAAACCAAACATTATTTTGATGATCTTTAAAAATAGACCAGAAAAAAGACAAAGGCAGGTGTTCTTTTTCGCCTAAAAAATCCATTTTGCCAGTACTCCTGTGATACCGGTTTAAACCACTTGCTGTTCCTATCCATACAACATCACCGTCACATAAAACAGACCGGATAGAATTGTAATGAACAGCATCCATTTTATCAGCAGTATTTTGAAAAATGGTATAAACATTTTTTTGTGGATCGTACCGCGCTATCCCACTGCCGGTGCCGAGCCAAAGATTGCCATCACTATCTTCGCCGGCTGCGCGGCACCAATAATCTGGCAGGGTAGGTGATTGATTGTACGAAGGCTGGATAATATGAAACAATGTTTTATCTGCATCAAAGTAATTGACCCCCGTTACTTCTGTACCCACCCATATCAGCCCTTGCCGGTCCTGGTATGCAATATTGATAAGGTTATCAGTTAAACTGCTGGCTTGCAAAGGATCATGTTCATATTGCATAAACTTATCCGTTAAAGCATCATATAAACACAAGCCATTGCGTGCCGCACAAACCCACAATCGCCCTTTATTGTCTGAAAAGATACAAGTAATCCGGTTGTCCCTGAGGTTACTGTTAGAAACATAAAATTGAGGATAGACGGTCTGCTTTAAAAAATCAGGCGCAATCTTTACCAGCACAGGTTTCTTATCACCGTAGGAAAGCCAGATATTTTTTGCTCCGTCAATAGCAATTTTTCCAAACGACTGATCTGTAATAGCGGGCGTTGCTATCATTTCAGCACGATGGTTGGCGCTATTATATTTTACGAGTCCTGAATCGGTTGCCAAACAGATAATTCCGTTACCGGCAAGACAAAAATCATTGAAAGTTACGCTGAGTAACTTTTTTGACAAGACGTCATTGTTATCTTTCAAACGCACAAATGTTCCTTTGCTCGTGTTAAAAAGAATAAGTCCCTCGTTGGTTGAAAGATAGATTTCCGATTTACCGCCCATTATCATTTTTGTTATATACAACTCATTGCTGCCCGGGAATAGCATAAAATGATTGCTGTTATAATCGTACCGGTAAAGCCCCCTGGGTTGCGCCACCCACAGATTTCCGGCATCATCTGCCAGCAATGCGGGCACATAATTTTCCTGTAAAGAAAAACTATCGTTGAGGATGTGTTGGAATACTTTTACTTCATAACCGTTAAAACGATTAAGGCCATTTACAGTGCCAATCCAGATGTATCCATATTTGTCCTGCGTAATACTCTTTATAGCCGGGTCACTGAGCCCGTTAGCGCTACCCAACTGATGAAAATTAAAGGAGGGGGATTGCGCAGATAAAAGATTGCCCTGCAATGCAAGTAAGAGTATAAGAGTTGTTTTAATGGCAACCCGCCAGGACTTTTCACACAACATGTTTTGAAAATAACAAACAAAAGAGGGTTGGCAAAATAAGAAGTCGGAAATTGCGTATGTTTTGAGGCGAAGTGTGGTAAAAATAAATGGAAGCGTTGCGCGGAGGCAGTTGAATTATGAATCTGACGCCTCAATCATAATACCAGATAAAATTGTATAACAGTCAGTCCAGGCTTTTTTAACTTCTTCATTCCAATCGTTGCCCAGCCCCCGCTCCAATGTCCATAGCAGCGCGTCTTCTACCAATTTATAGTGCGCTGGCTTCACGCCATAGCCAACATGGCGCAATGCCATTTCTTCAATTTCTGGCGTTATTTCTTGCAGGTTATGCAGCCGGCCGACCATCATACTCAACATATCAATGAGCTTTTTATACTGGCTGGCGATTGAATTTTTAAACATCCTCTTCAGCGCAGGCATATCTGCAAATAATTTGCTGTAAAATACATCTCCTATTATTTCGGGTTTTATATCCCGGAACAATTTCCATGTTTTTTGAACCAGTAATATCTGCTGCTGGGTTATGGCTTTCTTTTTTTGGTCAGCGATACTGTAATGTAATGAACCTTCATTGCACATTTAATATGTTTTTTAGTGAAATGAGTTATACGCTTGTTAAGACGTAGCAGTAAGAAGTAAAGGATGACTTTTCAGTCACCCCTTGCTATGGCTTTCATCGGAACAGGCTTTTTAACAGCATGATTAATTGCCAGTCATTCTTATTGCGGGCATTTTATAGACCAACAATATATTGATATCATTCAACCGCTCCTTTTTTAAGGATGTAAGAAAATTTGGTATGCTGGTTCCATAAGCACGCTTGCTGTAAGCGAATAATAATATTCCCGTTTTACCTGCTATATTAACCAGCGGCATATACCTGTATGCGTTCCATTCTGCAACAGAAGTTTTGCCACCAGTTGACTGGCCCATAATAAAGTCAAGAATATATTCACCGTTTTTTTGATTTTTTATGACCTGGTAGTTTGCCAGCGGGTCATTCTTTTTTCTTTGTTCAAGCTCATTGATTTTAGCTTTCACCGCATCAGGAAGAGAAATGTTACCAATCGCGGCTTCAATCATAACCATTTTATTAAAAGATTCAGATTTTTCGTTTCCGGATAGATATTCTTGTTTGTAATAATTTTCTGCAGGATGCGCGCTCCATGATAAACTGTAATTAATTTTATTAAATTCAACCGGATTGGATAGGTTAAAATAATCTTTCACCGTGGCAGTACTTTCTTTTAGTTTAAAGGAGGTAAGTGTGATAATGGTAAGCAGGCTGATATAGCTGAGTGATTTCATTTTTTTTTATTTATAAGTTGATTAAAAATGTGTGAAATATTTTGTTTGATCTTAGCAACAGGCGACCCATTCTTCTTTAGGGCAACATAATGAATCCCTGATTGCTTCTGCGATGGTGATGTAGCACATCACCCATGCATTTTTTATTTCCTGGTTCCAGTTGTCACCCAATCCTGTTTCGGGCGCATATATCAATGCTTTGCCCGCTTTTATATATAGTTCATCCCGCAAGTGGTATTTTACGTGCCGCCTGGTTATTTTTTCAACTTCTTCGGTTAATACATTTGGCTTGTGAAGCTTGCGGGTCAGGTAACTAATAATGGAAAATATTTTACGTGCAGGTTCTGTTCCATGGCTGTGCCTGAATTTTATTTTTATTTCGGGTACTATTTCCTGCAAATTATTGTATAATAGCCAACCCGCTGTTTGGGCGTTTGTGGTAGTAACGATTTTCCATGAATGCTGAACCAATTCTATTTGCGCATTTGTCATTGTGTTTTTTTTTGCAAAAGTTGTTCATTGTAACGTATAAAAAAAGCGATACTGCCTGAATGGTGGCAAAGCCATTTTAAAATGTGTTTTTATTGAATCCAAATGAATAACTTCTTGTGCTGGTCTGTATTTTACAGTGACACAATATTTTGCTATATCCAGTGTTATGCATTACTATAAATTACAGTAAAAGCCATTTTTAGTATGGAGCTTACATCGCTTCAACAATGTTTTTATACGCCTGGCCATTCAATCACTACCATTTGCCTTCTTTGATGATGTAATTTATTCCAGGTCGTCTCATATTTGTGTTTTAAAACAATAAAACATAAAAAATATGCCGGTATTGGTAACATCTTTTAAAAATAGCGTGGCAGGCGTTGCAGGTAGAATAATATTAAGTTCATACAAATTGTATGTGTTGTTTTTTCCGGAAAAAAGGAAAATATATGACGAGATGACCAGCAAGATTCCTGCAAAAAGAGAAATAATAATTGTTAAAGGCGGTTCTAAAGTTTATGGATACCAGCTTAATTGAAAATCAAGTAAACAAATGTAATATGGCTAATATTAAAACAACTGTTGACGAATGGGAAGTAATGGACCTGGAAGATAATTCCACCATTAGCGTTTACGTAACGCATAATACAGAAATGGGGAACCAATCCGTTCCTGGTTTACAGGTTATGACGATGGGTATGACGGTTAACTATGAACCGCTGCATGTTGAGCGCTGGACCTACGCCGCAAAAAAGGCAAATCAAACGGAATACTTTGTAGCAGATGGATCATGGACGCATTATGAAGACAGGTATATAAAACATTATTTGGTAATGGGCGAGAAATTAAAAGCACGGGTAGAAGTAAAAGTGCGCAGTAAAGACAAGCCAGTTGTTAAAGAATACGAGTTGCCTTTTAGCCAATAAGAAAAGTAGTGTAATCAACAGTAACCTTATCATATTTAAAGAACAGAAAAATAAAATGGGACTATTATCTTTCTTAAAAAACAGGAACAAGCCGATCGGGCAGGGGGCGCTAATGGCCCCGGAAAAAATGGGCGCTGATGGAAAAAAGACACAACTTGTTTGCGGCCTCCTGCAAATCCCGGCGGCCCAAAGAAATGAAAACTGGCAGCGTGAATTTTACGAACACGTACAAACTGCCGGTTTTGAATGCGGAGACCCGCAAACAATGATTGGGCCGGATGGATATACTTTTTTTGTTTTGAAAACGCCGGAAACAAATGAGCCCGCTGAGCCGGTATGCATACAAAATATTAAAGATGATATTTTGGAAAAAGGATACGGTATTGTGATCAATCCAACAGATACCACGGCAGACTGGGTTTTTTCTTATGGCGATATAGTTAACCTCCATCTCACCAAATCATTTATTTCTGACATGGATAATATAGTTGTTCGGAATATTGAAATGACGAAAAGGGTTGAGGTGATCAAGAAAGGTGAAGATATTACGCTGGCACAGCCTTCTGAAAAATACTTGCCGCAACGTGCCCGCGATGCGTTAAAAAAATTCTTGCAGGGTAAAGGAATTACACGCCCAATGGTTATGCTGATGTGCAGAAAAAGTAGGGGTGCAATGATCCAGGAGCTGGCCTTTAATATATTTCCGGAAGATTTCTCTTCAGCGGAAGAACGCGATCACCGCATCCGGCAAATTGCATGGTTCCTGCCCAGGCATTATCTGATCGCGTCATTCAATAAAAATACAAACATGGCAAAGTATTTTGCAGATTTGTAGATCAAAAAAAATAATTAATAATTCCGTATAATGACATTAAAAAAAATCATGACTGAACAAATTAAAAGATCGATTAAGAATATCCCGGTGAGAGATACACTTTTTGGGGATATGCCCCTGGATTACTGGGCAGCTGTTTCTAACAACGATGCTCCATGGACACTATTTAAAAAAGCAAAATCCTTTTATGATGATGGTGAAGACAATGATACAGCTGACGTTCTAAGAGAAGTAATTTCGTTACCAAATCTTGAATCAAGGCAGTATTTGCAGGCGTATTATTTTCTTAAACAGCTATGTTCAATTAAAGAAAGTAGTATGCAGGTTCTTGGAATAGTGGCAGAAGTTGCTATGGAAGGAGGCACGGATCTGCTGGCCGTATACGCAGATTGTTCCGCCCGTTACTATAACTATTCCGGCGCTGCTGTCATTTGGGAAACAAGGACCGCTGCCATGGATAGTAAAATAGAAAATATTCTATCGCTGGGCGAAGACATCGTAAAAAATATTGGACCCTGGAAATATGAAAGGCCGGAAGCGCCAAAGCCTGGATTCGCGAGACTTAATTTTTTAACGCCTGCCGGACTGCATTTTGGAGAAGCACAGCAAGCCGTCTTATTCAGAGATCCAATGGCAGGTAAAATAATGTATGCTATGATGGATATGATGGAGACATTGATAAATTTGAGCGAAAAAAAATAGGGAAACAAATGACTATTGGCGCTGAAAAATATAATCTGCTACCGTTAAAATAATAACAATGACATTTTTTAAATTTCTGTGGCTGTTTGATACGATTATAGTCCTGGTAACGCTGGGTTGCTTTATTTTTTATTTATTTAAAGGACCCATATCTTTTTCCATTACCGGAACATGGATACTGGTATTGATTGTGTTAATGATCACGATGATAAGTGCAGGATGTTTAAAAATAACGCAGCATCCTGCGCCGGCATTGCTATTATTACTTATCATGTCGGCGCCTGGATTTGTATACGCCGGACTAACAATTGCATTGAATGTTTTCAGGTTAAAATTGTAATGAACGATTTATTTTTTTGGATGATTTTTTAAAATTTTATGGGTGATGCATCCAGTTGCGGCACCCCTAATATTGTGTTTTTTTTGTTGGCCCCTGTCAAATGCTGTACAGGGTGATTGGGAATCTGTTACCTGGGATGGCAAAAAAATAATATCACGCGAATCTGGTAAATTGAAACGCGAAGCGTTGTATGAATATTAATGAACCTATACATGAAACAATGAAACTTCTGCATATCATCACCGCTGCCTTTATAACGATAAACTGTTACACTGTTGCAGCACAAACTACATCAATGAAAAGCGGCACAATTAGTCAGGTAAAAACAGCGCAGTTAAAAGAAGATAATTTTGCCCGCACATTGTTGGAAGCATTTAAAAATAAAAATTTGGATGCATGGATAGCGTTATTTCCAAACAATGACGAATACAAAGGTATCCTGCAAGCCGGGCTTGCTGCCAAAGCAGAAGGGTTGACACAACAAATAATTGACGATATCATAGTGCGGCGAAAGAAAGAAGCCGCTGCCGAATATGCTAAGCGCTTCAATAATTATTGTGCACTGGCAGATAGCGTTGGTATTAGCTGGAAAGATGTGGTATTAGAAAAATTTGATTTTGCAGACGTGTACCCCGAACCGGTAAAGTTGAAATATCTTGACGGAGCAATTTGGTTCAAATGTAAAAAGAAACACTTTGTATTAGACGGTATCCAGGCAGTAGAAATCGCATCCGGTTATAAATTACAGGCGCTTGCTGAATTCCGCCAAGTAGGGGATGGTGAGTAGATACGCTGGAAGACTACAGTAACCTGCCAGCGGTTAACTGGTTACCGTAGTCTTTGCTCGTTATTTTTTATTAGCGATTTATCTTCCCACGGTAATATTGCATTCGTAACCTGGAGATTATCGATTCATTAAAAGTTGTCCCGTGTAAATAACAATATCGATGCGGTTGTTGAAATAATAATAACTATTTTTTCTCTGCATTTTTTTGTGCCAGTAGCGCAAGCTCCATGGTGAGAAAACAATGTTCCTGCGTCATAGCTGTTTCTGTTCTGTTAAGAATATCATCTACCAGTTGTTCACCGTACGGTAAAGGTTCTTTACTGCAATCAATATAAGTGGTGTCTTTTTGATTGACAAGAAAAAGATGATTGCCCCCTGCCCGGCCTGCAATATCAATGTTTTTACGAATCTCAATAAATCCATCAGTACCCAAAATAGTCAATCGTCCATCGCCCCATGACTTTAATCCGTTGGGTGTAAACCAATCGAGGCGTATATAGCCGTGCCCCCCATTTCCCTTTAGCATTACATCTCCGAAATCCTGGATGCCCGGATACTGCGGATGATTCACATTGTCAACCTCCGATGCTACAATTGATGCTTTGGTAGTATTGGTGAAAAAGAGAAATTGATCGAATTGATGCGAGCCGATGTCGGTGATAATTCCCCCATAGCGCTGGCGCTCAAAAAACCAGGGTGGACGGGTAGGAGCGTCCATTTTATGCGGACCGAGCCCAATTGTCTGGATCACTTTTCCAATGGCGCCATCTTTTACCAGCACGCCTGCTTTTACTGTAGCGCGGTTTTCAAAGCGCTCACTATACATAATTGAAAAAATACGCTTGGTTTCTTTCTGTACCTTTCTAACTTCTGCAAGTTGTTCCAACGTTGTGATACCTGGCTTATCAACCATATAATCCTTCCCGTGCTGCATAACACGAACGCCAAGGGGCGCCCGTTGATCAGGAATGATAGAACTTAAAACAAGCTGAATGGTTTTGTCTTCAAGAATTTCCTGCTCGCTCTTTGCCAGTGCAACCTGCGGAAATTTTTTGGCAAAGGCATCGCGCAGGTCTTGCTCCGCGGCATAAAAAGAAACAAATTCACCACCACCTCTAATTACTGCATCAACCATAGAATTAATATGGCCGTGATTTATACCCACAACGGAAAACCGGATACGCGGCGGACCGGTGTATATTTTATCTTTTGTATCCGATATGCATTCAACAATTGTATTTGCTGCTGCAGATTTTGGTAAAGCAGGAAACATGGCAAGTCCGGCTGCAGAAGCAGCAACATTCCTTATAAATTTCCTTCGGTTGGATTGAGACTCTTTCATATTTTAATTATTAATGTACAATTAATGCAAGCTTCGTTATTTGTTTAAAAGATTCATTTTTTAATACGGACAAAAATTACGGTTTGTTTGCTGAAAAATAAAATTAATATAAAATGC
>JBDUAY010000238.1:0-8982 GCA_040004415.1 Bacteroidota bacterium
AGTTTGTAAACCGTTTACCCTGCTTTGTAAATGTCTTACTTTTTTTATGCCATTGATTGCATGAATGCTGAACTCGTTGTAGTGCTTCATGTTAAACGCAATGGGAAATACTGTTTTAATACGTTGATTTAAAAATAAAAAATGAAAAAAATAATTATATTATTTGTACTTATCGCGTCGATTACGCAATTACATGCACAGTTTACAAAAGCAACGATACAGGCAAGCGGATTAACCTGCGCCATGTGTTCACGTGCTATTGACAATGCATTAAAGGAAGTGTCGTTTGTATCATCCGTGCAACCTGATATCAAAAATTCTGGTTTTAATATTGTTTTTAAACAAGGAGAACCAGTAGACATTGATGTCTTAAAAAAGGCTGTAGAGGATGCGGGATTTTTTGTAGCGAAATTTACTATCACCGGTGTTTTCAGCAATACAGCAATAAAAAATGATGAGCATGTTGCCATTGAAGGAAAAGAATATCACTTTTTGAATGTGCACGACCAGGTATTGAATGGGGAAAAGAATTTGATTATTGTCGATAAAAATTTTCTTACCCAATCGGCATTTAAAAAATACAGTGCTGCAACTGCCATGCAATGTATTAAAACCGGAAAAGCTGGCGGCTGCTGCGAAAAAGCCGGACTTGCTGCAGGAACGCGCATTTATCATGTAACAATTTAGATTTTTTAGACAGCGGTCTCAAACGGTTCACGTATTTTGTCAGGCAGGAAAAGTGGCTTGTGGGACAATGGCCACGGAGAAACGGCTCATACAAAACTAAAATGATTTTTAAAATTCTATTATGAAATGTTTATTATTTATAAGTATCCTCCTTGCAACAGTAAGCGTTTATGCACAACCAAAAATCGGTGAGCTGTCACCGGAAATTATTTTGAAAGATGTAAATGGAAATGCAATAAGCCTGTCGTCTTTAAAAGGAAAAGTTGTGCTGATTGATTTTTGGGCCAGCTGGTGCGGGCCGTGTAAAAAAGCTATCAAACACCTGGTAAAAGTATATCCATCTTTAAAAGCGAAAGGATTTGAAATTTATGGCATTAGCATCGATGAAAATAGAGACGACTGGAAGAAAGCGATTACGGCCAATAAAATAAGCTGGTTGCAGGTAAATGAAAATGGTGGATGGAACGCACCGGTTGCCAACTTATGGAAAATAGACCAGATACCAACCAGTTATTTAATTGATAAGGAAGGAAAAATTATTGCCCGCGATCTAGACGGCCGGGAACTGGACAGTAAGATTAATAAACTACTGAAGCTGTAAGCCAATTATACTTCCACAAAAAAACGGTTTACCAGGAGTCGCCTTGCTGCCCATACCTTTTACCCGGGGGTGCAAGCAGTCCCATAAATATTTTTATCATGCTAAGAATTATATTTTTTCTTATCACTTGTTTCGTCGTGCACCTGGTGCAGGCCCAGGAATTATATGTTTTTTCTGAACCAGCGTCGAACATGCCGTCTAATTCTTTGTCGGCCAAACTTGATTACCGCACGCCCGTAAGTAAATACAACAATAAGTATAAACAGCGCTATTCACCGGAACTTATGTTTGGATTGGATAAGCACTGGATGCTGCATTTGGCCAGCAGTTTTTCAGATTTTTATACGCCGCAGCTCAGGTGGGAATCTGTAAAAACGTATCTTAAATACAGGTTTTATTCAAATGATGACATCCACAAACATTTCAGGATGGCGGCATTTGCGCAGGCTTCTTATTCGCGAAGCCCTTTTTATTATGGCGATATTAATCTTGACGGGGATAACAGCGGTGTGCAGGCCGGTATTATTGCCACACAGTTAATTAATAAGCTGGCAATATCTGGTACTGCAAGTGTAATAAGAGCTTTTACCAATCAGCCGGAGCATGTTGCGCAACTGGGCAATTCACTAAATGCATTATATTATACTTTATCAGCGGGTTATCTTTTATTTCCCCTCAATTATTCCGACTATAACCAAACCAATCTGAATGTTTATGTTGAAACCATTGGCATGAAAGGCTTTGATAAGGGTGATTATATGTTCGATCTTGCGCCAGCACTGCAACTTATTTTCAACAGCAATTTAAAACTAAACCTGGGAGCACGTTTACAGGTTACTGGTAATATGGCTCGGATAGGAGAAAACAATTATTTTATCAGCATGGAAAGAACGTTTCTTGGCGCATTGCGGCACAAGAAGAAATCTTTATAACGGAAAACGGACGGAAGCGCCTAATGCAATGTAATACGAAACCGACGCCGGTGAAAGCCCCTTGCCGGCAGAGAAATCCATTTTTATATTGCTATTGAAATAGTACGCAATACCGCCGTCAATATTGTGATCAGCGGTTTCGTTTTTCTTTATAAAGCCAAACGCTTCCATATAAGCGTACCATTTCTTAGCAATATTAAATCCCGGTGAAACCCGATAAATCCAGGCGGGCGTGTTATTGAATCCATCCCATTCTGCCCCAAGATTATAGCCAACGCTACACCATTTGTTTAGTGTATGCTGCATAGTGAAAACAAAATTGGGTGCAGCTTTTTCTGCACGCAATTTTGCAGATGCAAATTGAGGAATAGATATATGCGCGATTACAGCTGTTTTTGGACGCAATCCTTTTTCCTCTGCCAGTGCCACTTTAAAACCAAATTGCACGGGTTCAACACCGGTTATTGTTTCATGATGTAAGTCTGTGTATTCTTTGTTCGACAGCAGACTGGTAATCAACCTGAATTCAATTCGTTTACTGATGCCGTATTTATACAAAAGCGTTGGGTAAACAAGCGTATGAGAACGCGGTCCATTTTTTTCGAAATTAAAGCCCATTTCAAACTGGACCCATTTGGCGGGTACAATAAACGGGCATTCGGTCTGGTCGGGCCGGTCTGTTTCCATTCTTTCCAATTCCTGTGCATCCGCGTCGCCAAAAGAAAGGCCAGCCGTCAGCAATACAAACCCTATTTTTTTAAGCATACAAAAAATATAATTTAGACAAATCTAAAAATATTATTTGATATTGGTATATTTCACCGGTAAACAGTTTGTTTTTACTGCATGAAGTAAATCTGGGTTTGACCGCTCATCACCAGCACAAACGGTCAAATGTAAAAATCACCGGTGTTTTGAAAAGACCTGGCGTTGTTTATCAAAATGCCACTACATTCACCAAATAAAAAAAATGATATGAATAAAATTTCTCAGTATAAGATCCTGGTAGGTATGACGCCGGCCGGCTTAAACGCGCTTGTAAATACCCATATACAGGAAGGCTGGCAGCCCTATGGAAATGCTGTAATGAGTAAAGCGTTAAACACGTCTATTAATCCAGATACAAAGATCGCACCCTTTGAAGTAAATTGCATCGGCCAGTCGATGGTTAAGTACGAAGACGCCCTGTAATTAGTGCATTTATCAGCGGTAATCATCCCTGGCCGGGCTAAAAAAATCAATCACTTTTACATCCGTCAGTGCGATAGCAGAATGAGGTGTGCCGGAAGGAATAATATGCGTCATACCCGGTGTAAACAGGTAATCAATTCCGTCAATTTTCATTTGGAGTTCACCGTCCATTACATAGGTAATTTGTTCGTGTTCATGCTGATGTGTTTCCAGCACGCTTCCTTTTTTTATATCCCAAACAGTAACGGTTCCCTTATCGCCATGAATAAATTTTCCAAAAAAACCCGGGCGTAGTTCGCGTACTGTAATTGTATCAAGGTGTTCCATGAGAAGAAGTTTCTGATTTCGGGCTTTATTGATTCTGATTTGAGTCCGTTGTACTGCTGATATTTTCTGGACTAAATTTCCAGGGTAGGCTAAGATACTGCCGGCATCAAAAGCATGCTCGTCAGTGTTCAAAAAAAGCAACACTTCCGCCTACCCATTCTAAATCTTTATTATAGCGCACACCGATCATTTTGCCTTTGCTTAAACGTGTAAGATTAATAGCTGCTTTGGGCCTTGGTTCGCCATCTTTCCATATATACATCATGCGTATCTCAAATTTGGCAGGTATATCCGGCGTCTCAATTACTTCGGCATATTTTACTTTGCGTTGCAGTATCCAGTTCCCGGGTTCTTTAACTTGTTCAATATCTTTTTTTGTAACATCAATGACAACGCCTTGTCCGGCAAAAGAAAACAGTGGTTTCAATACATAATTCTCCAGGTTGGATGGAATTTGTTTTATCTCATTTAGGAAATAAGTAGCAGGCACAAAAGGATGTTTAATATAGGGAAGTGTAAACTTGCTGATGCGATAAAACCAATTGGGATGCGGAACCCATTGTACGTCCAGATCCTGTGTGATGTCAACAAATTTACCCAATGTTGCTTTTTGCGCGTTCAGATCATCAAAAATGATACGGTTGTAAATGCGTTTTACTTCTGTTTTTCGTTTTGTTTGATCGTTGATATAAAAAAGCTTTTTTCCCTCCTGTACCAAATCGGTTATGCATACAGGTTGGATGCCAATATAATCCTGCGTGCAGTAAAAATCAATCCTTGTTTTTTGTTCGTGCGGTTTTATTTCGAGCAATATTACATTCTCTACCGGTGTATTTCCAACAATAACTTCTTTTAAATCTTTGATGTATGATTCGCGATCGTAACCGTCCAGGTACTGCGTGTAATTAACCGGAATGTCAAAATGTTTTTTTAAAACGCCGGGATAATATACCTGGAAGCCAAACAGGGTAGGGAAGCCCTGCATTTCTATCAGCTGTGGTTCAAGTTCATTGTCTTCGTTTACGCAGATGCCAAAGTCGAAGGCAATCATATGACAAATCTCATTCTCGTTGGGTACATTTTCTCCTTTTGGTATACTGCGATCAGTGAGTTGCTTAAAATTTGGATCAACAATTACATCAACAATTGTTTCGCAGGCATCCAGCAGTTTTTGGGTGAAAGCCTTATCGATAAATTCAGGTGTTTCCGCTATTCTGAATTCTATTGCACCCGGATGTTTGCTATTCAAATCTTCCAGGAAATTTTCATAACTCTCTTTGCTGAATGCTTCATTAAATTTTTTGCGCAGGCCTGGTACCATGATGTATAATTAATGGTTGAAAGTTACGGCTTCTTAAGGAATTGATACTAAAAGGGAATTTGAAATTTAGAATATGGAATTTGGTTCGATCATTAATAAGTTGAAAGGCGGGGAATACAAAATAAGCAGGTATGGTGGCTAAGCCTGATTCACAATAAACAATTCCTAATTCCGGGCTGCATTCATGTGCGCAATAACATTGTGCAAAAAATTGGGCAGTACGTGCTTGTAGGTAGAACGTATTTTGTCAGGATCATTTAACTGTTCAATCATATTTTGCCATTTTGCGAAACCATGATTGGCGATGACCGTTTGTTTTTTATCTTCCCGCTGCAGGTACATCGTCATACCGGTGGCATCTGCCTCCGGATGAAATTGTGTGCCGATCATATATTTATTAAACCGTACCGCCATCAGCGCTCTTTCATAAGGCACATGCGGCCTTTCTTTTTCAATACAAAGAATGCTGGCGCCCATTTGTTTAAAACGGTTGTGGTTGGGTTGTACAACCTGGAAATCGCGGCTGTCAACAGAGAAAAATGGATCGTGCAAGCCGGCAAACACGGGTTCCTTTTTAGCTTCAGGAAGTACATGTATGGGGAAAACGCCAAAGGCGGTGGAATTTCTTTTTATTACGTGTGCAATATTATAATGGCGGCAGGCCAATTGGTAGGAATGACAAATAAAAAATATAAATTTCTTCTGCAGGTTGGCATCGCTGTTATTCCATTTCTCTACTGCTGAAAGCCAGTTAAAATAGATATTTTCCCAATCACTGTTTATGCTGTCTAACGGTGAACCGGGACCGCCGCTTGAAATGTAAATATCATAACTGAGGTCTGGTATTTGTTGTTTCACCCTTACCTCAAATTCATCGCGAACAATGGAAAGATTGTTCGCTTCACCGTATTGAGTTAATATGTCACGTATGCAACGCATACCCTGGTTGGCCATTTCTTCATTCATGTCCAGAACTGCTACCCGTATTGTTTGTTTATCCTGCGCCATAACTCGTGCGAAAATAACGAATTTTTAAAATGTTGATTGTGTAAAACGCACGAACTATTAACAATTTTTACCGTGCAATGGTTTGCTCGTATCGGATGTCAGGTGTAATTAATTTCGCGTGGGATGATAGCACGCAGATTCTTATAATTTTGAGGATCAGCCAGGATATTTTTGCTGCCGGTCAATTATCACTTAATTTATATTGCCGCGCTCATAACTGGTAACATTCATAATCATCCCGGAGATCTGCGTTCTGCCTGATACACAGATGGTTTTATCTTATCTTCAAGAATAGCCCGGGGGGTTACATGTCAGTTGAAGTGGCAAAACCAAGGTGTCACCATCCTGAAAATCTGCGTTTTATCAATGAAAGAGTGCTTTATACATTTCATCCGCTACAACGCTATTACCAACATCATTTAAATGCACGCCATCCACGGTGAGCACGCCACGATCTTTGTTGTCTTTATTATTGGTAAGGTTATACGCCAGCACCAATTTCCGCAGGTCGATTAACTGGCAATTATTATTTTTTGCAATATTGCGGATAATGGAAGAATATTTATTCAGGTCGCCATCCAGCTCATTGCTAAAATCAGTTTTTTCTCCAATGGAAGCAGGTGTACAGATCAATATCTTAATATTTTTTACCTGCAGTTTTTTAATGATGGCATTGTAAAACTTTTCAAATTTGTCAGCATCAGTACCGGTGCCAAAACTTCTTTTATGCCAGACATCGTTTACACCCACCCAAACAACTACGATGTCAGGGTTTTTTGCCAACACATCGTCTTCCATGCGCAAATAAAGATCATATATTTTATTACCGCCAATACCCGCGCCAATCAATTCATAATTATTATCCAGTCCCTTTTGTTTCAGCATGTCACCAATTTTGGTAATAAAGCCATTTGGTTTTACACCTGCTTCTGTGATAGAATCCCCAAAAAATACAATACGTTGTTTTTTCTGAATAGTCGTGGATGCTGTCAAAGTAAAAAATGCGGTTAGCGCGATAATTATTTTTTTCATACCCATTTTAATTTTTATACGTATCCTATTTATTGGAAAATACCTGTTGACCATTTATAAATGTAGTGATAACTTTTGTTTGTAAAATTTTATCCTGTTCCGTTTTCATAAGATCCTGATCGAGTAAAATAAAATCAGCGAATTTCCCATTTTCCAGGCTGCCTTTTTCGTTTTCTTCAAAGTTAGCTTTTGCGGCCCATATCGTCATTCCACGCAATGCTTCCTGCCTTGTTAATGCATTCTCTGGTTGAAAGCCTCCCGCAGGAAATCCTTTCGCATCTTTTCTTACAACCGCTGCATAAAAAGTTTTGAGCGGAGAAATATCTTCCACCGGAAAATCTGTGCCCAACGGTATCCATCCATTTTGTTTTAATAAATCATTGTACGCGTACGCACCTTTTATTCTTTCCTTACCCAGCCGTTCTGCGGCCCAATACATGTCTGATGTGGCGTGCGTAGGTTGAACTGATGGTATAATATTGTTTTCTCCAAACAAATTAAAATCATTTTGATTAATTACCTGTGCATGTTCAATGCGCCAGCGTAAGTCATTTTTCCCCTTCAGCTGCCGGGCATAGGTTTGAAGTATTACGCGGTTGCCGCTGTCACCAATCGCGTGTGTGCACATCTGGAAACCGAGTTTGTAAATAACAGCAGCTACAGAATCAAAGTGCTTTGCGGAACTCAGCAAAAATCCTCCCCAGCCTGGTTTATCATTGTACGGCTGCAATAGACAGGCGCCCCTGGAACCGAGTGCGCCATCAGCGTATACTTTAAACGCGCGTACATTTAACCGGTCTGTTTTAATTTTTCCTTTTGGTGTGATGAAATCAAAATTATTTTTATTGTCGCTCAGCATGGCATATACACGCATTTTCAATTCCCCTGTTTTTTGCAGGCTGTCAATTAAAAGTATGGGTTCATAATCAAGACCGCAATCATCAACAGTTGTTAACCCAACAGCAAAGCATTCTTGCTGCGCCAGCAATAATGCGCTTTTTACCTGCGCTACAGAAGGACGTGGTATTTTACTTCCCACCAATTCAATGGCGTTGTCTATGAGAATACCCGTTAGTTTACCATTTTTTGTTTCCACTGTGCCACCGGCAAGTGTATAGCCTGCTGCAAGGCCAGCCTGGTCAAATGCTTTTTGATTGGCAATGGCTGCATGGCCGTCGATCCGTTGAAGAAATACCGGACGGTTCGGAAACATAGCGTCCAGTTTTTCTTTTGAGGGAAATTCTTTTACTGCCCAATCATTCTGATCCCATCCGCGTCCAATAATCCATCCGCTTGTATCAGCATTTTTTGTTGCATTACTTAAATGATGAAGAATATCGTCCCAACTTTCTGTGCCAACAAGATTAACAGTGCTTAATCCAAGGCCGTAACCCACAAAATGTGCATGCGCATCTATAAAACCCGGGTAAATATATTTCCCCGTTGCATCAATGGTTTCCCTGGCTTCATAATTTTTTAAAATATAGGCCGACGTACCAGTAGCCACTATCTTTCCATCTTTAACAGCAAGTGCTTCCGCAATTGAAAACGAACTGTCAGCAGTATAAATGGTTGCACCCGTAACAATTAAATCTGCATTGGTTTTATTTATGCAGGAAACCAGCAGGAAATTTATAATAGCAATAAAAAATAATTTCTCCATGCAATCAGTGTTTATGTTTAGTATTTTTTGGCAGCCTTCAATAACAGCTCCACCCCGTGTCCTTTCGATACTGCTAATATACTGTATTGATATAAAATAAATCATTTGAGGATATGGCGGAGTAATTGCAACAATTTTAAGTTGTTCGATTGTCTGAACTGATGGATGGGATTATGGGGACGTATCGGATTAGACCCGGTGTAAACTTTTTATACTTTCT
>JBDUAY010000239.1:0-8975 GCA_040004415.1 Bacteroidota bacterium
ACCTGCCATGGCTGTTACATCATTGCTTTGCTGGTACACCAGCAGCTGGGGTGTGTATTGCGGAGTGATAAAATTTATCTCTGTTTGGGCATAAACATAATCATTCAGGTGAAATTGTAAATACAGTGATGGAATATAATCAGTTAATGTTCCTGATTTGGCATTCATGCTGTAATTATACCGGCTTTGCGCATTAACTGTTATACTGCTGTTTAATGAAATGCCGGCGGCCCAGCGTGGATCGGTGTCTATATGCAGGCTGAATGGCTTAAATACATTGCTAAGATCAAGATGAAATGATTTCTTTTCTTTTTTACTCATATCCTCCAGCGCTTTATCTCTTTGCGCTTTTGCAACGGCTTTTTTTGTTTCGTTATTTAACAGGCTGGCTGTGTTGCTGTTGGTTTCTATGCTGTCACCAATTGCCAGGGAAGTATTAGTTGATGGAAAAGTGCCGGGTATTTTCAGGTCGTTTAATTTTTCAAACCATGTTTTCTCATCTGTTCCTGCAGTTTGATTAACGGGAAAATAATGGCTTACCGGAAACTGGTTATTATCCTGGTTATTCCGCGTCCTGGCCTGTAAATGAATTAATTGACCTGTGCTGCGGCCGTTTTCAGGTTTAGTGTTGGCATTGGCTATATGATTGTCAACTGAGGTAACGCCGGTAGTATGTTTATAGCTTTTTTCCGCATGCTTCGCCGGGGTACGCATACCAGAACCGCTATTATCTTCAGTACCAGCGAACGGTTTCATATCATTATTTTTTCTTTTTCCTGCAACCACGGACAATGAAAGATTATTACTTTCATTTTTTGTATTTGCGGCGGCAATTGTGTTTTTGCCAATCATATTTTCATCCGCACTATTTGTATTTCCAGGGTGAATAATTTTTAGAGACTTATTTTTACCCGTTGCAACAAGGGGCGCAATAGAACTTCTTATCGCGTCATTTTTTGTATCAGCTGCATGATTAGATTTATTCATTGTTGCAGCGGCTGTTTTGTTGTTGTTTTTTAAAACAGCAGATGAATTTGTATTTACAAGTGTAGTGTTGTTACCGATAGTTGAAGTTTTATTTTTATCAAATGTATTTTTCATTGAACCGTTTCCTGTTGCGGCAGATTTGTTTGCGGCAGTTAAAGGAGCAGTTGTATTATTTTTTACCAGGAGATTGTCAGGTGACTTTGTTTTGTCAACATACAACCAAATACTTGTTGACAGCACAATGGCGATTATACCAATCCGCCACCAACCGTTGCCAGGTGGCCGTTTACCGCCGCCCCTGGTCTCATCATCATCGTCCAGGATACGCTTCATCTGCTGCCATGATGCATCTGCATCGGGTGCCGGAAGCTTTCGGAGTTTGTGCGCTATCAACTGCTCAAAAGGTTGTCTGAGGTTCATCGTACTGCGTGCATAGTTAATAATAGTTGTTTTAATTGTCTCCGGGCTTCGCTCAGGTGCCATTTACTGGTTCCGTCACTGATGCCCAATATTTCACCAATCTCCCGATGATTGTAGCCTTCTATGATATACAAGTTAAAGACAGTTTGGGTGGCCATTGGTAATTTTTGTACCAGCTTTAATAATTCTGTAGAACCCATCCGCTGAATAGCATCATTGTCTATACTACCTGCTTCATGTGTGTCTTTGAGTTCTACCTGGTTTTTAAATTTTTGCCTGGATCTGATAAAATCAATTGCACTGTTTACCATAATTGTTTTTATCCAGGTGTACAGCGATGCTTTGGTGGCATCATAAGAAGCAAGGTGCTTATACACTTTTAGAAATCCATTGTGTAATACTTCCAGTGCATCTTCTTCGTTTCTTGTGTATCGCAGACATATACCGGCCATTGGGCCATAGAATTGTTTATACAACAATTCCTGGGCCTTGCGGTCATTTTTTAAACAACCTTCAAGCACATTTTTATCTATCCATTCTGCTGACAATAGTTTCGTGGTTTTATTCCGGCCAGATAAATTACCCCATGATACTTTTTTGAACGGCAAGTTTATCTTGTTATTGCTATTAAAAGCTTGCCATTTTGTTAAAGTTACATCCATATATACAGTTGTTCAAGACCCACGTACATAAGCTTTTTACCTGGTGTGGCTACAATTGCCGCAACGTTTTTCTACTTGATTGTTTTACAGGCTTTTTATATTAGAAATACGCTTGATTATAGTACGTTATTGATTTGCTAACGGTTGGCGAAGGGTGATAAAAAATCCCCCGAAACCAACGGGGGATACTAAAAAAACGGCCGGAGCCCACGAAAAAAAGATAATACGATTGCTGGTCAGCAGAATCGTTTTTTTGCTACCCTTTTATGAATCTTTTAAATGAAATGCCGGTGCTGGTTCTTATTTCAATGAAATATAAACCCTGGCTTAATTTATCAATGGGTAATGTGAACCGGTTGTTCCCGGCAAAACCACTTTTACTATAAACCGACTGTACTGCTCCATTGCCAGCCAATAATCTGATAGATACCTGACCGGGACTACTGAGCGTTATATTTACTGATACTGTATTCACTGCAGGGTTAGGAGAAATCATTATTCTGCCTGAATCATTGGCTGATTTTGCTATTATAATAAATTCACAATGGGTAACCGAACACTGATCATCTTTCACTGTTAAGCAAACATGATATCTTCCAGGCTTACTGTACACGTGACTGGGATTTTTACCAGGCCCTGCTATACCATCACCAAAATCCCATTCATATCGTGCTATATTATTTTGATAGAGGGCTTGAAAGTTTGCAAGCAAATTTGTTGATGAACTATCATAAATAAAATTTGCTTTGTTGCTACAACTATCCGGTTTAAAAACATTCACGGTATCGCAATATTCACGAACGCATCCATTCAGGCTGATTACTTTCAGGCAAACATTGTATGTACCCTGGGTAGCATACTTATGAATGCTGTTATAATCGCGTGATGAATCACCGTCTCCATACGACCAGTAAGTCCGCCAGACATTATTTACCGGGCTGGAAACATTACTAAAGTGAACGATAGTCCAGCTAGTTGGATCATGCCGTTTTTCAAACCTGGTGATAATGTTACAGGTTGAACAAATGACCACCACAGAATCACAATACTCTTTCCGGCAATTGCTGCCAGCCTCACTGACCAGGCATACATAATATTTACCAGCTGCATTATAATTATGTACCGGATTGATGTCATGGGAAGTTGTTCCGTCGCCAAAATTCCAGGTAAAATGAATATTTGAACTGGTTGAAATGGATAGATTTGTAAAACGAATTTTTTTGCAGTCAGCTGAATCTTTATTGTAAGAATATGCCGCGGTAATATTACAATCAGCATCACATTTCACCATTACAGAATCACAATATTCTTTACGACAATTGCTGCCGGCTTCACTAACGAGGCATACATAATATTTACCCGGGTGATTATAAATGTGAGATGGGTTGATGTCATGCGATGTAGTGCTATCGCCAAAGTTCCAGGTGAAATGAATATTTGAATTGGCAGCGAAGGATTGATTTATAAAATGGATTTTTTTGCAATTGAGTGAGTCTTTAAAAGACTGAAACTGCGGTAAAATATTACAACTGCCTGAACTGTCGATGACCTGCAACTGCCCGCAGTAAGAACTTTTGCAACCATTATTGCCCGTAATATTTAAACAAATAGAATAGTTGCCGGGTGATGGATAGCTATGCGCAGGATTAAAATCTCCTGACTTACTTCCGTCTCCAAAAGTCCAGTTTGATTCTTTTATTCCAGAAGAAGAAAGCGAGGTATTTGAAAACTGGTAAGACATTGTTCCAGGTATTTTTTGAATAGCGAAAGCCGCCTGGCATTGACTTGTATCTGTTAGTATAATTATTTTTACTACAGAATCCCGGCAATTAGCATTGTGATTTTCAATGTATTGTTTTACTTCATATTTGCCGGGTTGGAGGTATTGATGTGTAGTCAACCCATTGGTGGTTACCAGGGCTGCGGAACCATCACCAAATACCCAGCGGTGCGTAGTTGCAAATGTATCTTTTGAAAGAAAGGTAACTACATTGTTATTTCCAGCTGAATAATTAAAATCAGCAGTGCAACTGGTCGTTTGAGCCAGACCAGGGAAATGAAAATAGCAGGCCAGCAGCAAAAATGTAAGTCGGTTCAATCGTAGCATGAGCGTTGGTTTTTGGTTTATATCGTGGGGCTCCGATCGACCGTGAATTTCAGTTAGTATTGTTGTTACATAATAATTGGTTTGTGTAAGGTTACGGTGACTTTTAAAAAAAGGTTGGGAAGAAAAAAAATCTCCCGAAAAATTTTTCGGGAGAAAAATGAAAAACCGGGTGGTGACACGAAAAATACGCAATAACCTGTTAGCAGGGAACAGAAAAACGGGTCATTGTTTATGGATACGTGTTGCAGAAAAAGAAGGTTGGGAAAGATGCCTGGAAATGAGTTCGTGCAGGCATTCCAATGCGGCTAATAGTTATCTCTTACCGACTGAATAAATTTTTCTACTGCGCGGCGCACGACCCTTCCGGTGGTTTGATGATTATTGACAAGAACAGAAAAAATAAGTGTTTTATTTTTCCTGGTGATTAGGTATCCGCTTAACGCAACTACACCTGAAAGTGTGCCCGTCTTTGCGTAAATGAAGCTGCTATCGGTAACATAGTAATTGGTAAGTGTACCTGTGTTGCCAGTTGAAAAAATGATGCTGATGCGTTTCCAGTCAAATTCATTTTTCATTTTATTCAATATCCAGGTAAAATCCTGCGGTGTAAACGAATTATAACGGCTAAGACCGCTGCCATCCGCCCATCCGGGCTTTTGTGGTAAATCTTTGAAATCTGTTTTAAGCAACGTATCAATAATTTTCTCATCATTCATAACGCCGAGTAAGCGATTGCTCACCATCAGCAAAGTTTGTTCCGCAAAAAAATTATCACTGCGGTGCATCATAGGTTTCAAAACGGAATCTGCTGGTTGCGACTTAATGTGTCTCCATTCAGGATGTACAATTTCGAATTTATCCCTCGTCTTGATTTCCTTTTCAACAGTGTCTTTCAATAGCGCCAGCGCTGATACAATTCCGTTCGTTATAAATGGAATGGAAACCTCTTTGTGTTTTTGATTGCTTTCTGTGATGTTAAAAATGTTTTCTCCCAAATTTCTCTGTACAGAAAAATTTTTACTGCTGGTATCTGAATTGAAATTCAGCTTCCAGTTAATTTCAGGTTCTGTATAAATGGTAATTTGTGGCTTATTGTTAAGATCTGTGAATTCCTCTACCGTTTGCGTTTGTATAAATTTTATGGTGTTGCCATATACTGGTAACGCGCTTCGTTCTGCCATATCGTTGCTGTTGTAATCATCCCACGACCAGCCCGCACCCCACGCATTCTCCTTCCAGTTGTTATCAACAATAAAAATATTTTTATTTGTATGCTGTAAAAATGAAATGACTGGCTGATTTTTATACTCCGGGTGCAGTAAAGTTGGATCGCCGGTACCCTGTATGAAAACATCATTATTGTTTTCTGCGTAAGCAAGTCCTGTTAAACTATCGCCCAAATATTTCATGCCGGCATAGCAAGTAAATATTTTTGTATTGGAAGCGGGCGTAAAGAATTTATTGCCCTGGTAGTTGTACCAGTATTTGCTGGTTGCAGGTTCATAAATGCTGATGCCAATATGTGCGGAAGCCAGATCTGGCGTGTTTAATAAATTTTCTTTTGCAGCTATCCCAATTTTCTTTTGTACAGAACAGGAACAAAGTATTAAAAGTAAAGAGCTGGTTAATATCAATAACCGGCGATTAGCTATTTGTTTCATTATACTACTTGTTATACTGGTTGCCTTCAGCATTTTTTACAATAAAGGGAAATGTGGTTATCCTGTTAATCCTATAAATCACCGGTCAGAAAAGGATCAGCTTCTTTCCTGTGCCCGTAACCAGCGTTCAGGAATTTCATTACTGCTGGCCAGCAGGTAATCTTTATATGAACAGGCAATGAATTTTTTATCCGGTAACTGCATCCACCAACGGCCCGTTTTTTTGCTTTGCAGAAAAACGGTTTGTACTTCTGCAAAAGCCATATAGTATTCGTTAAAGGATTCTTTTTCTTCCAGCTTTGCTTCACGGCGCCCGCGGCTGCGGCCATCCAGTAAATACCAAATCATATGACTTATTTGTTTTGCCGTTAAATCGTCTTTGTCTTTAGCAGGATCAAAACCGTATATGCCAATACTGGTTGTATTGGGACTGAGACCTGCATACCGCATCAGCAGGCAACTTTCTTCTCCATTAAAGCCATTGGGTGAAACAGAATTGGCCGGGGCATATGCGTGAGCGATTGCTGAAATGTCGAAGCTCAGCATCTGGCAATTGCGGATAACCGGTTCCATCTCATCCATACTTTCTTTTACATTTCCTACGCGGTAACAATCGAAGCGTAGTTTATCCATTGTCTCCAGCATATTTGGGTGCACGTAGAAACTCTGGAAGCCGATATGGTTATAATGCCTGACAAAATTGGGTTCGCTGGTGAGCAGTTCCATTAAAAAATTATCACTGCGCAAAGGCGATGTGATATTCAGATCAATTAACGCATCCACACAACTTACTTCTATAATTTGTTTGTTCAGGCCGTACGCTTCATATTGCGGTAACGTAAGATCATGAGAGCCACCCAGTAAAATAATTGTCTTTTTTTCATTTAATAATTCGCTCAGCACTGTTTTAATTGCGGCATAGCTATCCTGTAAAGAGGCGCCGTTTTTTATGTTACCAATATCAGCCAGTTTTAAATCAGTGTGCCAATAAAAAAGCTGGTATAGCTGACGCCTTACCGCATCTGCAGCCGTTAGCGGTTGACTATTACTTTTTCCACCACCCCGCTGTTCGCTGCAACCTACCAGAATAATATCTGCATCAAAAATATCGGGGAATTCATTTTCATATACAGCAATGGATTTACCTATCTGGCCATCGAGGTACAGCTGATCTTCAGATAGTTCAGCAAGGTTAACAGGGCTAAGAAAATCCGTCAGGTTAAAATAATCGCTCATGACAAAAGTTATGCGCCAAAATTAACCGTTTTGCCACAGGAAAATGGATTGCTAATAACTTATTTACGTTGCACCCTTCCCAATGATATACTTGCTGCAAGCATAAAAGAAAAATAAGCATCCTTGTTATTAGCATTGCCACGGATATCGTTCATATTGTTTTTGGCGCCCGGTGTAATTTCTGCACTGCGGTCGGCCAGTGTTGCAGCAAGTTTACTTTGTGCTACTGTTAAATATTTGCTGAACAAAGCAGGATCCACATACCGACTGCTTACATCATCCAGGTAATCTGTTCCGGTGATGCGATATAATATTTCAAACCGGAGATTGATTAAACCGGCTGCATCATATTTAATTCCTGCACCCACTGGTATGCACCACGTGGTGGAACTATAAGTGTGCCGATCCGGATACTCTTTGAATCCTTCCCCTTCCGTATGTAACGGCCGGAGATCGATCCAGGTATTATTTATCCATGCCTGGGGAGTATAATTAAAAAATCCCGCACCGCCTGCGATGTAAGGCGATAATAAGGACGGCCCCCTGCGACTATTCAGGATAAGCAATGGGTATATTTCACCTGTAATAGCCAGCTCTTTAATATTGGTTCTGAATTGAAGGTTTCGCAAATAACGGTTCCTGGCGACGCCGGAACTATTTTTTAGAACCTGATCATTGCCAGCAATACGTCCCATCGAACCTTGTAACCGTATGGCAAACTGATCATGCCAGGCGGCACTTACAAAAATACTTCCACCAAATTGCGCCTGGTTCCAGTTAATGTCTTTCACAAATTTTTTACCCTTTCCGGTTGCGCCGCCAATATCTGTTAAACAATTCATGGCACCCGCGGAAGCACCCAGCTCCCACAATAATTCAGGTTCAGTTTTATTATTAGCCGAGAAATAATACTGGCAATGGAGGGAACAACAAATCAACTGGACAATGACCAGGCAGCCATAATAAGCGCATTTCATAAATAAGGTTTATGCGGACAAATTATGCTTTATCCATCAGGACTAATGAATAGGCGCATGCTTTTTACCTCATTGTAGAATGGGAAAAAAACGTTTTTTTTATGAGGATTTAACCCGCTTCGCGGATTTTATATATCAGAATGCAGATGGTGATGAGTAACAGTTTGAATTATGATAAATAATTTCAAGCATTCATGGAAAACTTTCGCTGATAAAAAAATGAATTCTTTTCACCATAAAAATCAAGACAATCTGCGTTCCATTCTTATTCATTAATGGGCGTGATGATCTTGCGTGGTAAAATAATCTTTTGGTAATATTTACAAACAGGCTTCAATCCACATTGATCGCATTTTGGATTGCGGGCCACACAGATGTAGCGCCCATGAAGAATTAACCAGTGATGTGCTTTATGAATGAGGTCTTTCGGAATAAATTGTATTAATTGTTTTTCAGTAGCCAGCGGTGTCTTTGCGTTGAGTGTTAAACCTATTCTTGCTGATACGCGGAACACATGCGTATCTACTGCCATATTGGGTTGTTCATCTACAACAGATGTGATTACATTGGCCGTTTTTCTTCCTACGCCGGGCAATTTCATCAGCTCATCCACTGTCATTGGAATTACTCCATTGAAATCTTTCATCAGCATGTTCGCCATACCAATTAAATGCTTTGTTTTATTATTTGGATAGGAGATGCTTTTGATAAGCGGAAAAAGTTCGTCGAATGTTGCTTTGGACAAGGCCTCCGCACCGGGATATCTTTCAAAGATAGCAGGCGTTGTCATGTTCACCCTTTTATCTGTGCATTGTGCTGATAATATAACGGAAACGAGTAGTTGAAAAGGATCATCATACAACAATTCCGTTTCTGCATTGGGTGCATGCTGCTCAAAATAATTAATTACAAAATCGAATCGTTC
>JBDUAY010000644.1:0-2668 GCA_040004415.1 Bacteroidota bacterium
AGTCCGAGTGCTGTAACTAGTTTTTTTTCTAAAAATAAAGTGAGCAATCAAACCACGCTCTTTGCGATTGGTAATACGACCGCTTCCGCAATTAAAAAACATGCCACTACAAGTATTATAATAAGCGATAAACCGGGTAAAGAAAATTTAGTAGAAAAAGCAATTAATTATTTTGTGAACAACGAAAGATAATAAAATAGTTCTTAGCGCTGCTTCCTGGAAGAAGCGCTTAAGGTGAGGTAAATATTATGATTAAAAACGATCTTATTTTAAAAACGCTTCGCGGAGAAAAAACAGAAAGAACACCCGTATGGATGATGCGCCAGGCGGGTCGTTACCTGCCGCAATATATGGTGTTGCGGGAGAAGTATGGTTTCTTCGAACGCTGTCAGACCCCTGAACTGGCCTGCCAGATTACATTGCAGCCGGTAGATATTATTGGGGTAGATGCAGCTATTTTATTTTCAGACATATTGGTTGTTCCGCAAGCCATGGGGTTGGAAGTACAGTTGATAGAAAGCAAAGGACCTGTTTTGCCTGATCCAATTAAAACTTCGGCAGACTTACAGCGGGTGCGTGTGCCCGAAGTGCATGAAACACTTCAATATGTTTTTGATGCCATCAAACTAATAAAAAAAGAACTGAACAACCGTGTACCGCTGATTGGCTTTGCAGGCGCACCGTGGACGCTGCTTTGTTACATGGTGCAGGGCAAAGGTTCCAAAACATTTGATGAAGCCAAGGCATTTTGTTACACCCAACCTGAATTGGCGCATCAGTTATTGCAAATGATTACGGATACGACCATTGCATATTTAAAAGGACAGGTTGCAGCGGGTGCAGACGTTGTTCAAATTTTTGATAGCTGGGGTGGATTGTTGAGTCCGGATGATTTTGAAAATATTTCACTACAATATATCCGACAGATTGTTACCGCATTGAGGGATGAAGTGCCGGTAATTATTTTTGCTAAAGGTGCCTGGCATTCACTGGATAGAATGGCTGCCACCGGTGCGCACGGACTTGGTATTGATTGGTGCATCAGTCCGCAAATGGCCAGGAAATTTGCTGGTGACCATATTACATTACAGGGTAATTTTGATCCCGCGAAATTGTTATCGCCCATTCCGGTAATAAAAAAAGAAGTGACCGAAATGATGGATGCATTTGGACATGGAAACTTCATTGCTAATCTTGGTCATGGAATTTTACCCAATGTGCCGGTTGATCATGCAAAAGCTTTTGTGGATACGGTGAAAGAATACAGCGCCTCGCTAAAGACAAAAGCACTTCAAATAAAAATTTAGTTATGGAAACAGCACCCAACTACAAAACAACCACACGTGCATTCCGGGAAAGATGGATCGAATACATCTATCAGTTGCAGGAAGATATTTGTACTGCGCTGGAAGCCGTTGATGGCAAAGCCAGCTTTATAGAAGACAATTGGGAAAGAGCTGAAGGGCGGGGTGGTGGCGGTAAAACAAGAGTAATCACCAATGGCAACGTATTTGAAAAAGGCGGCGTTAATACATCTGTTGTCTATGGACGTATAAAGGAAAAGATGAGGGAGCAATTGCCGGTAGAAGGTGCGGCTAAATGGTTCGCTGCAGGCCTTTCATTGGTGCTCCATCCGGTCAATCCTTATGTTCCTACCGTGCATGCCAACTGGCGCTATTTTGAATTGTATGATGCAGATGACAATGTTTGCAACCGCTGGTTTGGTGGTGGTACTGATCTTACGCCGTATTATCTTTTTGAAGACGATGCAAAACATTTCCACCAGACCATAAAAAATACGATGGATAATTTTGGTGCCGATCTTTATCCGAAATATAAAAAACGCTGCGACGAATATTTTGTGAACAGTCACCGAAATAATGAAATGAGGGGAATCGGTGGTGTGTTTTTTGATCATCTTCGCCCTGCTGATGATAAAGATGCAGAAAGGCTGTTCACGTTCCAGGAAGCAAATGGAAATGCTTTCCTCGCTGGCTATCTACCCATCGTAGAAAAAAGAAAGGAAGTACTATTTTGGGAAAAAGAAAAACATTGGCAGGAAATAAGAAGAGGGCGTTATGTAGAATTTAATTTACTGCATGATCGTGGCACATTATTCGGATTAAAAACAAATGGCAGAACCGAAAGTATTTTAATGAGTCTTCCGCCCACTGTACGTTTTGAATATGATTATAAACCTGCAGCAGGAAGTGAAGAAGATAAGTTGTTACAGGCATGCTTGCATCCACAAGAATGGGTCTGATTGCTGATTGAAGAATGTCTGATGTGATGATGTCTGATTTCCTTCTCCGTTAAAGAGATCAATACTGAACATGCTTTACTAATTATATATCTTGAATGTTTTTGTTTTATTATTCTAATTTTTTAGAAAACCCTCTAATTTTTTTGGTGTATTAACCGTACTTTAATATTTGGTTTGATGTAATTTGAACGACCTTATCAAATTTCAAAAAACCTTCATTGTGAATAGAATAGCGCTTCAACAAAGAACAAAACAATTTAATATTGACGTTATTAAACTATGTGCAACTTTTCCAAGAGATGCCGCCGGATTTGAAATTGCCAGGCAGCTTATTCGATCTGCTGGTTCAGTTGGCTCAAATTACCGGGCGACATCCCGGGCAAAATCAAAAGCAGATTTTATCTA
>JBDUAY010000645.1:0-2667 GCA_040004415.1 Bacteroidota bacterium
TCGCCCTGGGCAACAGTGGTTGTAAACGCCTTTTCTACCACGGCATTTTTTCCTGCTTCCAACACCCTGGTCGCATATTCGTAATGACTGTCATTGGGCGTGTTTACAATCACCAGTTCAATGGTTTCATCTTCCAGCACTGCCTCCAGCGTTGGGTAAGAGGTAACTTCCGGATAATCGTTTTGGATATTTTTACTGCTTCGCTCCCAGGAACCGAATAATTGAAACCCCGGATTGGCGGCAATAAAAGGGGCATGAAAAATTTTTCCTGACATGCCGTAAGAGAGCAAGGCTGTTTTGATAATACGCATATTTCAAAATTTGTGTGTATAGAAATTTAGTCTTAAAAAATATTTGCGTCGTTCCTGCTTTCGCTTAATCCGCATCAAACCAAAGCTTCGCCGGATCATTCCAATCACCATTGTAGTTGATGGTAAGCTCCTCCCCTTTTTTTATATTCCTTACTGTTTGCACTGCAATCGTTTCTGCCTCGTAATCCATAATATATTCACAATTGCTTTTATAGCTATGATTGTACATGGACACCAGGCCAAGCGCCATGCAGCATTGATCCTTCATTTTTCCCCATTCAAAAATATAATCGTGCAGCAGCGTTTTATCCAGCAGCAACCTGTCCGCCGCACTCATCACTATTACCGGCGACATTTCAATTACCGTATCGGCCTTGAGCGCCCTATTCGTAAAAACGCCCCTGCCCCTGCCGTTTGAGCTATCAATAAACAAATCTGGTTTCAACATAACCGTACTTTAGACTTAAATGGAGTAATTTGCAAGTTAGTTAAAAGGAAATTTACATTTTTATTAATGTGCCGCTTAGCTGCTTATGCGATTTTAATATTTAATATTGCCGTAAAGCAGTAAGACGCTCCGGAAAAGGTGCCCTAGACTTTTAGTTTAATCAGGCACGGGATAGCTTAACAATTTGATGGCCAAAAGCACAATAAACCAATGGCTTTAGAAACAGAAGAAATATCAATACAACAACAATTTGAAGAAGTAATTGCTTCTGAAGATAAACTGCTGATAAAAGATTTCTTAAATGATCAGAACATCAGCGATGTGGCTGATCTCATTTATGAAAACGAAGATTTCGACAGCCAGATCATCAGTCATTTGTCGCTGCACCGTGCCGCCAGCGTTTTTAAAATACTGGAACTTTCCACGCAAAAACGCATCGTTAAAAACCTGCCGCCCTTTAATACCGCTGAACTGTTAAATGAATTACCGCCGGATGACCGTACCGCATTTTTGAGCTTGCTGCCCAGCAATGCAGTGAGGGAATTGGTTAAAACATTGAACCCTGAAGAGAGAAGAATTACCCTTGGCTTACTGGGGTATCCAGAGGGCAGCGTGGGCAGGCTGATGACGCCTGATTACATTTATGTATACGAACATGATACCGTTGAAGACGTATTAAATACCATCCGCAAATACGCCAAAAACAGTGAAACCATTGATGTAATTTATGTAATCAATGATAAAGGAGAACTGCTGGATGATATCCGTATCAAGGATTTTATTATGGCTTCTGCAGATAAACGGGTAGATGAATTAATGGATGGCAGGGTGATAACGCTGCATGCCGAAGATGACCAGGAAGTTGCCAACGAAGCGTTTAAAATGAACAACCGCGTGGCCCTGCCGGTAGTAAGCCGCAGTAATAAACTGCTGGGCATTGTTACCATTGATGACGTACTGTGGGTGGCCAACGAGGAGTTTAGTGAGGATATGCAAAAGATGGGCGGTACCGAGGCCCTGGACGAACCTTACCTGGACACGCCATTCATCAAACTGATGAAGAAAAGGGCTGGCTGGCTGATTGTATTGTTTTTTGGAGAACTACTTACCGCTACTGCGCTGGCGTATTTTAATGATGAAATTTCGAGGGCAACCGTGCTGGTAATGTTCATGCCACTGATTGCTTCAAGCGGCGGTAACAGTGGTTCGCAAGCCTCTACTCTCATTATACAGGCGATGGCTGTCGGCGAAGTATCGCTTGCCGATTGGTGGCGGGTAATGCGCAGGGAAATTTTTAGCGGCCTTACACTCGGAGGCATTTTGGGGTTGATTGGTTTTATAAGAATTTGCCTGTGGCATATGTTAATGAGCCATGGCATATTACAAGATTTGTATGGCATTCACTGGTTACTCGTGGCCACCAGTGTGGGCGTATCGTTGGTTGGTGTTGTACTTTGGGGCACCATCACCGGTTCAATGCTGCCGCTTATTTTAAAAAGATTAGGTGCTGACCCCGCCGTGAGTTCTGCGCCCTTCGTTGCCACACTGGTGGATGTTACGGGCCTGATTATTTATTTTTCCGTAGCTTATTTATTTTTAAAAGGTATTTTATTATGAGGGCTGCATGATATTACTACCTGTTGCTTTTGCTGGCTTTGCGCCGTATTTTAACACCGTGAGTTGCGCTTTGCCTTTTCGGTATTTTATTACAAACAAGTTATCAAATTCATTGTCTGCAATGGCTTTTACCGGTTGCAATACGCCCAGTTTTTTTATAAGAATGGGTACCGTGTTACTGTGGCCGATTATCAGAATGGCTTTTCCAAAATCATTGTGAGCAGTTATTTTTTCGATAAGGCTGACGCCGGTGGTATCTGCTGTATATTGCGCTGTGTCTATATTCAGCTG
>JBDUAY010000240.1:0-8922 GCA_040004415.1 Bacteroidota bacterium
TCCTGCATTATATTGAAGTGCCAAGCACAGGTAATTGGGGTGAAGGTGGAAAGCTGACGGTGAGGGGGATAAGCCTGAGTTATACTTATTAATGCGCTGATGCAGGCAAAAGTTGGTTCAACTTTTTTTTGATATACAAACATACTTTAGCAAACCGTCGAACACACTTGCGCCAGCTTGCTTTACCTTTAAACATACGGTTCTGCATAAAAAAAAGGCCCCTGAATAAATCCGGGGCCCTTTTTTTATGCGATTGGGTTAGTAAGTACAGAATAAACGCAAAAAATATAATTATAGTATGTGCAAAAACCTTTATCCCTTAAATGGTTGTTCAAATGATCAGCAGCATAAAAAATCAGCATAAATATTACTGCTTGCCATAAGAAAAAGATAACGGTATATCCAGCTTAATACTAAAATTTCTACCCATATTATAAATACCCAAATGGCCACGTGGATCAGTTGGATAAGGCTCAAAATATTTCAAACGGCTTAGATGATCCTGGTAAGCGACATCAAACAAATTGTTGCCGAAGAAATAAACGTTCAGCACCGTTGCGCCCTTTTTATTTGTGAAGCCCGCCCCAAAACCTGCATTAAATAAGGCATATCCGGGAGTAGGCGTTTCTGTATTGTCCGTCAGATATACGCGATCCTGCTTTGCATAATAAGCCAGCTGAGCTTTTACAAAACCATTTACGATATGACTTTTTTTAGCGGCGAAATCGAACCGAAGTTCCGATATACCATGCAGTGGCGGAATAAAAGGAACATATTTATTACTATCTGATTGTAGTTTAGGATCAACACCCTCATTTTTTCCGTACACAACAGACAAACTGTTTTCGAAATGAAGTGGTTTTACCGGATGGATATCAATACTGATTTCTCCTCCGTATAAATTTGCTTTGCCCTGCTGAAATTTATAGGTCTGATTGCCGGCAACAATAACTGAATCGCCACTTCCACTGCTATTAAGCAAACGCTGATTGAAAATATAATTAGTGATGGTATTATTAAAAACACCAACGGTTATGACTGCGTATTTAGAAGAATATGCAAAGCCGAGATCTTCCTGCACACTAAATTCAGGTTTAAAATAAGCATTACCAATCTGGTAAATATTGGTGCCCGGGTGAACACCATTGGCTGAGATCTCTAAAATATTTGGTGCCCTGAAACCACGGGACACGTTGGCTTTCAACGAAAGTTTCTCATTGAAATTATAGGTGGCGCCAAGACTACCCGACACGCCAGAAAAATGATAACTGCTTTTTGAAAAAGGCATATCTGCATTAATAGTAGAAGCAGGTACAGGTTTATCAAAGCCTGTAACAGGATCGGCAACCGTATACAAAGCATCATTATTAAAATTCCGGCTATCGTACCGTAAGCCACCTGCGATATCCAGTTTACCCCACGTTTTTTTCAGTAAAGCAAAAGGACCGATATCAAACTGATGATAAGATGGAATTATAAATTCAGTTCCACCGGTAGCATCGTTTGTTTGATACATTCCATTTAAACCTGCAGAAAGGTTCCATCCTTTAAACTCCCGGAAATAATATTTGATATCGTAAGAAAAGGTATTTAGCCGGAGGTCTAAACCTGGTACACCGGATAATACCGGGTGACTAAATTCGCGTCTCACGCTTCGTTGATAGCCAAAATTAACAGCGAGCCGTCCACTGCCGAGTGTGAAATTATTAGCTGAATAAAAACGATAATGCTGCACATGCTGGTGAAGCGGTGTGATAGCATAAGATTTCAATTCTGCACCTGATACAATTGGCCTGATAGTATCCGCTTCCGAAATTTGTTTTGTAAATTTCCTGGAAGCCGAGTCCCGGCTACCATCTGGTATCTCCTGCAAATCATCATACAGTTCAATGCCGATATGTGAGTAACCCCATTTTTTATGCAAGCCCAATGATAAGCTTGCATCGGTTTCTTTAAAAGCAGTGGCATATACGCGGCCATCTATTTTATCCTGGTAATCAGCTGCCGTTTTATGAGAAACCCTGCCCATCCATTCGAACCCATTTTTAGTACCCCCCAGCATGGCAGAACCACCAAACATTCCATTATTGCTTTGGAATTCGCCCATTACATTCCCAATAATTTTTCCATCTGGTGCGGGCTGATATGGAATCAGGTTGACGACACCGGCCAACGCGTCAGAACCGTAGCTTAAGCTTGCAGGGCCTTTAATTACTTCAATTCTTTCTACGCTATATTGATCTACTTCAATGCCATGTTCATCGCCCCATTGCTGTCCTTCCTGTCGCACCCCATCGTATAACGTAAGTATCCGGTTATAGCCCAATCCCCTGATAAAAGGTTTTGAAACATTGGGTCCGGTCGTTAGCGCAGTTACGCCAGGCACTTTTGCAATTGCATCAATAATATTGGTGCTCATATTTTTTATAAGATAATCATGGGTAACCGCTATAATAGGAATAGGACTGCGTTTTACCTGTGTGGCTTTAGATAAGCCTGTTACAACTACCACACTTTCTTCTACCGCGTTATCAGTTAATTCAAAATTTTCTATTACGTCACCGTTAATAACAATATTTTTTGTGACGGCTTTAAATCCAATAATCCTTACTTCTACCAGGTATGTACCAGAAGGCAAAGATTTAAAAGAATAGTGTCCGCTGGTATCTGCTACGGCCCCAATTTTAAGATCTGAAATATATACGGTGGCTGAAGCCAGTGGACTGCCGGTGTTTTTTTCTATAATTTTTCCGGAAAGAGATCCGACTATATTAGGCACATGTTTAGTAAATACAGGCGCTGAAGTTCCCTGCGAAAAACCGAATTGATATGACACACAAAAAGCCAATAAGATTATCCGTTGTATAATAAATTTCATTGCAATATTTTTTACCTGTTCATGATAAATACACATACCTGTTCATATAATTCTTTGATGAATCAGCATGGTGATATGATGGAGTTTGTAATAAGCTGCAACCGTGAGAAACCCGGGTGGGTTCAAGAATTATTAATCTTCCTGAATGTATTCGTTTCAGGCCAGTATTTTATCAGCGGCAGGCGGACCTCTCAATCCAAAAGAGAAATAAGTGGAAGAATAGAAATGATAAAGTGTGGCGTCTCGCTGTACAGAAAAAACCTGGAAGGGTGCCAATTCGAAATAACCGGCTTCATTTGTAAAGGGTGATTCTGCTACCAGGTTGTCGCATTTACAAATAAAGCCCGCGTGGCTTAACTGCGTTTCGCCATTAGATAAAACGAGGGACGCTTTATCCTTATGATTGGCGATGGCATCGTGCAGAAATTTTTTCGGTGCAATACCGAAGGTAAAAACCAACAATAAAAAACCGGCTAATAATTGTCTTATGATACGTTTCTGCGTCAAGAAATATTTGCTACTTTGTTGCAAATGTAAATATTGAGTCGCAAAGAAATTTGCCATTCACAAAAAAATCACATTATTTTTTTAGGACTACGGTAAACAGGGAGCCTTTTCCCACCTCGCTTTCGCAGAAAACGATGCCATTCAACTCTTCTACAATTCTTTTTACAATGGAGAGCCCCAGCCCGGTAGAAGCTTCGCCGGCCGTAGGAATAGTAGAAATTTTGCTGTATTTGGAAAAAAGGTTGGGTAATTCTTCCTGGTTAATGCCTGCACCCTCATCTTTTACTTTTATGTTAACCGCATCATTGGCATCGGCAAGACTAATCCATACATTTTTGCCCGGAGGTGAATATTTGATAGCGTTGGAGAAAAGATTTTCACAAATCCGGCTCACCATCTGCTTATCGCTTACCAGGTATATATGTTTATCTGCCGTTTCAAAATGCAGTTGTATATTTTTACCGGATGCGGCGGGTTTAAAATCAATCACGATGCTTTCTACAAAAACTTTAAGATCAAAGTTTTCCAGCACGAGTTTATGCTGATTGGTCTCAGCCTTCTCCACATCTAAAATTGATCTTATCAGTATTTCTCCTTTGCCTGCAGACTGTTGTATTCTTTCAACTGCCTTCTTTTGATCTGGAGTAAGATTTGATGTATCGTCATTCAATATGTTAAGCCACATTTTTATTGCGGCAAATGGTGTACTCAGATCATGTGATACAATGCTGATGAGTGAATTCTTTTCATAATTTAACTCTGCCAGTTTTTCATTCTGACGGTTAATAAAATCATTTTGGTATTGCAATTTTGCATTTGCTTTTCTTTTTTGCAGGAGTAACAGTGCGATGATAACGGCTATTATACCAGCGGCCAGCGCCAGCAATGTGATAGCCTTATTGCGGAATTTCGCTTTTTCTACCTGTGCCTGCAATAACCTGTTATCCTGCTCACGTTGTTTTGCATTGAAACGTTCCTGCAAACCCGCAATGGCTTCATTGGTACCTGTATTTACAAGACTGGTATCTATATTGTACCACTTTAGCTGAAACTCATACGCATTCTTATAATCACCTTTCCTGGAATATAATTTTGACAACATGGAATAGCTGTCTGCTTCTTTACTTTTTGCGTTCAGTTTCTTTGCAAGATCCAACGATTGTGTAGCATACACAAATGCTGAATCATATTTTTTTAATTCGATGAAAACATCTGTAATATTTAATTTGTCAATCCACAAACCGGCATCATCGCCATTTGCGGTATGAATACCGTAGCATTCCCGGAAGTACGACAATGCCTGAGCGTAGTCTTTTTTCTCGTAATATACATTCCCCATATTACTGTAAAAAGACGATATATTAATTTTTTCTGCGAGGGGTTTTGCAATAGCCAGTCCTTTGTTGAGATAAAACAATGCACTGTCTTCCTGTTTTAACTGGTTGTAAATAGCACCCAGGTTCAGGTAAGCCGTTATCATTGAGCTAATATCCTTTTCTTTTTCTGAAAGCCTGGCGCTTTCCATGTACATGTCTTTGGCGCGGTGGGGCTGCTTTGTATTTACGTAAACATAGGCAAGATCGGTAAGTGCTGCAATTTCGTAATTAAGGGCATGCAGCTTTCGGGCAGCCTCGAGCGATTGGAAATAATAAACAATTGCTTTATCGTATTCTCCTTTTAAATCTTCGGAGATTCCTCTTAGCCGGCTGGATAAAACTTCACCACGATCATAATGTAATTTGGCAGCTTCTGAAGAAATGATATTTGCGCAAATGATCAGAGAATCCGCTTTGGATTCATCAAAGTCAATACAACGATCGTACAATGCTTTCAGGTAATTGGTATCTGCCTGCTGCGGCCTTGCCGATAGTGAAAAAAAAGTAATGAAGAGCAGGCAGAAATATTTCACGTGGGATGCTTATCACACAAATCTAACTTATTCTATCAATTTATTCTTTAAAGCAAACCGTACCAGGCCAACCGTGTTATTGACACCGAGTTTGGCTATAATGTTTTTTCGGTGTGTTTCTATTGTACTAACGCTCAGGAACAGCATTTCTGCAATTTCAATATTGCTGAATTCCCGGCAGATAAGTGTGAGTATTTCTATTTCACGTTTCGATAATATGTCTCCTGCTTTACGATCTTCCAGCGTTAATGTGGCCCGGAAATCATCCTCGCTGAGTATATCAATCTCTTTACTGAAATAAGTACCTCCATTGTAGACTTCGTGTATGGTGGTAAGTAATTCTTCAAAAGGTGCGTTCTTCAAAACATATCCCTGTATGTTGTGACGTATCAGCTTATGTATGTAGCGGGTGCCCCGCATCAGCGTCAGATAAACAATTTTTTGATCAGGTTTTACCAGCCTTATTTTCTTTATAAGTTCTTCCTCGTGTATGTCTGGCAGGTGTACGTCCAGTAAAAGCATGTCTGATTCTGTACCAGGTAATTTTTCAAGCAGAGATGTACCATTGGAAGCAGTTGCAACAACGTCAATACCCGGCTGTTTTTTTAACAGCAGTACCAGCCCCTCTAAATACATTTCATGATCTTCAATAATAAAAACTTTGATCATGCAGCAGTGACAATTTTGTTTTTAAAATACCACGTTTACGGTGGCCTGGGCTTTTCCTCACTTAGAACAAATAAAAACCATACCCCTGTAAAACTATGAAAAAGCCCCTCAAAAAGGGGCAACAATTTATTATAAAAACAGGTGTTGCTATTGCCGTACTTTAAGCATCGGTCTTACCTGCTGTAACACGCCATTTTGTAAGCGCGTGTAATACACTCCGGAAGGCAAACCATAACCTTCAAAATCCAGGGTGTACACCCCGGCAACATATTCTTTATCAGTAAGGGTTTTGATGGAACGGCCCAGTGTATCTATAATATGTACCAGCGTATGACCGCCGTTTGTTTTAAATGTAATTTTTGTGCTTTCAACAAATGGATTTGGATAATTAACAATAAGTTGATCCCCGGCGTTTCTGTAAACATCTTCAAGGCCTGTACTGCCACAGGCTGGATTGATGCACAAAGGAATATTCTGGAAGTCTTTAAACATAATAGTTTGTAAATCGGTTGTTTTTACACAAAACCATTGACTGAGAATAGAAGAATAAATACTTCTGAAATCATATTGAAAGGGAATATTATCATTAACGGTTACGCCGGAAGGAATTGCCGGATTGTTACCTACAACCCCTGATTTTACATTTTTACCAAACACAAATACAGGTGCTGCAGCGCCGTGGTCCGTTCCTACACTTGAATTGGATTTTATACGACGGCCAAATTCTGAAAACGTCATTCCCACTACCCTGTCTTCTATACCAAGTCCTTTCAAGTCATCCATAAAAGATTTAATACCATCCGATACTTTGCCGAGAAGGTTTGCATGGTTACCAACAGTTGTGTCGCTGACTGTAGTTTGCCCGGAATGGGTATCAAACCCGCCTGTACTTACCATGTAAATTCTTGTCTTCAACCCGCCTTTTATAAGGCGTGCAACAATTTTTAGCTGCGCTGCCAAATCGTTCCCATCCGGGTAACCGCCCTGCGATGGAACGGCCGCTGCTGCTGCTTTTATAACGGTTGAATATTGCTGTGTTTGCTGCACCACCATACGAATGTATTTCAACTCCTTCCCCCACGGCGTATCGGGTGTAGGATCTACCAAATCATTAATCAAATTATAAAAATTGGTTGGATCTGTAATGCTCATACCCATACTTACCTGTGGCCCCTGCAGCGCAAGTGAAGTAATAGATCCTATTTGTATAGCCAATGGATCTGGCATTGCACTATTGGGAAAACCGTTTGGATAATTGGGAAATTCAGACGCAAGGTATCTGCCCGTCCAGCCACTGTATATTTCTGTATTGGCATCGGAAGCGCTCATCCAAATATCTGTTGCGCGAAAATGAGAAAAATTGGGTGATGGATAACCTACTGCCTGAACAATAGCCAGTTTACCTTCGTTGTAAAGTGTTTGCATTCCAGTCATGGAAGGGTGCAAACCAGTTTTATTATTACCGTTAAGTGGAAGTACTTTATTTTGAGGGATAGCAATATTGGCCCGTGCGTTATAATAGTCCCCATATCCGTCAATTGGTATTACCATATTTAAACCGTCGTTACCACCATTAAGCTGTATTAAAACAAGCACTTTATCGGTATCAGCCGTGGCGCCTTTCAGCGCCTGCATAAAAGGGCTTTCTTCTGAATAAGCTTTTATGGAGAAGCCGCCAATAAGCGCTGGCAGTATGGTAGCAGCAGGAACAGTGGTACGTAAAAAATCTCTCCTTTTCATAAAATATTGGTTTAAGAAATCAGGCTAATTGATATTCTGCCAGGTTCATAAAATAGCGGTATAAATCACGCAGGCGCATATATACTGTTTGGAATGCCATTGAATCTGTTGGGTTCGCGATGTAAGCATTCCATGCATTGGTCCAGTAATAATCGGATGTCTGCCCGCTCAGTAAAATGGTTGTTTTGATAGTTGCCTTCGAGGTGTCAGACACAGGTACCCTGTACAGTATAGCCAGCGAATCGGCTATCAGTGCATTGGGATCACCCGGATTGGATAATTTCTGCGCAAATGCAATCGGGTCTATTTTTATATTACTGCTTCCACGTGTATATCCGTAGTAAACCAGTATATCCGTAAGTTGGTTTCTTTTGGGCAATGTATCTGAGTTAATCCACAATTCATAAAATTGCGGGGGCTGGTAATAGGATGGCCAGCCCGATACATTGGGTGGATCAGCAAAGTTCTGGTTGCTGATGGCGGAGGCCGCACGCAGAAACTCCCACATATTATAAGCACCGGCGTAATCCGCAGCGGCATCTGGAAAAATAACGCCAAACTCACGGCAAAGATTAACCGCTAAGTCTAGCGGGCTTTTAATAAAGCAACCGCGGTTTAGCGCATCAAAAAAATGTTCACTTTTAAGCAAAGCATCCAGTACCGGCTTAATTTCCCAGTTACTGTCCTGGAATAGTTGCGCCAGCGGATCGATAACATTTGCCTGGGCCGTTGCGTCAATGGTGTAATAACAAAACCAACGATAAATTTTCTTTACAATAAACTGTGATACGGCTGCTTTTTTATTGAAGATCATGTCCAGCAAGGCATCAAGCTCTGCGTCACCGGTGCCGCCAGCGATAACTGTACTGCTAAAAAAAGAAGAAAATTGTTTGCTGCTTGTATCGTGCTTTGCCGCAACCATGGCAGAAGTAGTAGTGGCTTCATCGGTTCTCCAACCAGTTAACACTTTTGCAGCTGCCTTTACATCGTCTTCTGTATAATTGGGATTGTTTTCTTTTCCAAGTGTAAATAATTCCTGCAATTCGCGGCCATAATTTTCATCAGGCGCCGTATTGGTGTTTTGATTACCATTTAAATAAACAAGCATCCCGGGGTCCGTTGTAACATTGCGTACCAATGTTTTAAAATTTCCCACTGCACTGCTTCGCAACAACGAATGATGTTTGTATAACATCAGCGGATCGCCTATCGTTACTGA
>JBDUAY010000646.1:0-2665 GCA_040004415.1 Bacteroidota bacterium
TGCGGGCAGCACCAAACCCACGCAGTACAAAACAAATTACAACGGCTTAGTATCACCCCATTTCGCCATCAACAAAGTATTCAGCGATGCAGTATCCGCATATGTTTCGTACAGCCGCGGTTACAAGGAACCGGTAAGTTCATACTTTTTTATTCCCTTTACCGGTAAATTAAATACAGGCCTTAAACCTGAAGTGGGCGACCAAATCGAAATTGGAACCAAAGGTGCTTTGGCGAAAAACAGGCTTGTTTATGAACTGGCTTTTTTCAGCGCACAGTTTAAAAATAAAATGACATCCATTGCTGTTCCTTCCACTACAGCGCCCAATACCACGGCGTATTCGTACATCGCCAACGGTGGTGATCTTGACAACAAAGGCATTGAGTTGCTGCTGAAATATACTGCCTTTCAATCAGCCAGTGGTTTTATAAAATCCATCCGGCCTTTTGGCAACCTGGCTTATTCTGATTTTAAATATAAAAATTACAAATACCAAAAATCTGTGTTGGTTACAGAAGACTATAGCGGGAAAGCTGTTGCAGGCGTAGCAAAATTTACCGGTAATATAGGTATCGATCTTACCACCAAACCTGGCCTATACGCAGGTGTAAACTGGTTGTATAAAGATGGTATGCCCATCTCGTCTGACGGTGTAAACAACACTACCAGTTATCATTTGCTGAATGCCAAACTGGGTTTTCAAAAGGCCGTTTGCAGCCATGTTGATTTGGATTTATTTTTTGGCATTAACAACATTACCGGCACACAATATCCTTACATGGTTTTCGTAAACCAGTTACCCGACGCTTACCTGCCAGCGCCATTCAAAGCAAACTATTTTGGCGGGGCAAGTGTGAAATATAATTTCTAACAGCATGGAATCAACGTTACCAAACGCTGATTTATAAATACTTTACTGACATGAAAAAAATTGCTTTACTCTTTATATTTGCTGTGGCTTTTTATGGCTGCGGCAATTTTGGCAACAAAGAAAATAAGGGGCCAACAGACCTGCGCATTGTATCTGTTTCAAAACAATTGACTGAAATGGTTTTTGCATTGGGCAAGGGCTACAATATTGTTGCCCGCGACCTCACCAGTAATTATCCCGACAGCGCCAAACTATTGCCCACAGTGGGTTATCACAGGCTGTTAAGTACGGAAGGCATCATTTCAATGAACCCCGACATTGTAATCCATAGCAACGATATTGGGCCTGAAACAGTGTTACCCCAGCTGGAAAAAGCGGGCGTAAAAATAAAGGCATTTGGTGGCGCCAACACGTATGACAGTGCAAAAATATTACTGCAGCAACTGGGTGAATTTTTAGGTGTGGCGGGTGCTGCGGATTCGATTGTAAAAAAAATGGATGCGGACATGAGTGCGGTATACGCGGCAGAAAAATTATTAACTGATACGCCAACGGTGATGATTATACAATATGGCCAGGCCAACAATAATTTTTTTGTAATGAGCGGCCGTAAAGGGGCACCTGATAAAATGATTGCATTGGCCGGCGGCAAACCCGCGATGTACGACGCAAAAGGTGCAAGGCAAATCAGTGCCGAGGCGGTAGCAGAGGCCAACCCGGATATTATCATCGCAACCGATTATGGATTTGATAAAATGGGTGGTGCAGAAAAGTTTAAAGAAGTACCAGGCGTGGCGTTAACCAATGCGGCAAAAAATAACCGCATCTATCGCTTTGAAGAACATGACCTGGTTTATTTTGGTCCAAGAACGGCCGCGAATGTGCTTAAATTAATGGAACTTTTTCATCCCGTTACCAATGCTGCAAAAAAATAAATTCTTCTTTCCGGCGTTGATTTTTTTACTTGTAATTACCCTGCTGGCTGCGATTGCATTTGGTGCAGTGTCCATTTCTATTGCAGACATGGCTGGTGCTCTTCGCAACTTTGCCGGAGGCAAACCGGCGGCGAATATTCATGAAGGTGTTTTTTTGCAATTGCGTTTACCCAGGGTATTGCTGAGCGCCATTACCGGTGCTATACTGGCCGTTTCAGGTGTGCTGATGCAGGGGCTTTTCCGTAACCCGATTGTTGAACCTGGTTTGGTAGGAACCAGCTCCGGAGCGGCTTTCGGAGCTTCTATCGTATTCGTATTATCAGCGTCTTTTAGCCCACAGCTAAAGGTAATCGCCGGCACTTTACTGGTGCCTTTGTTTGCATTTACCGGTGGATTGCTGGCCACCTGGATCGTGTATACACTCGCCAAAAATGCCAAACGCATTTCTATTATGTCGCTTTTATTAACTGGTATTGCAATCAACGCAATTTGCCTGAGCAGTACAGGTTTTATGAGTTATATAGCCCGCGACCCCCAGGCACGAAGCATCACCTTTTGGAACCTGGGCACTTTTTCGGGAGCAAGTTGGATACAGGTTTTTATTACGGGCACCGTCGCTGCAATTATTTTTATTGCATCACTCCGCTATTCAAAACAATTAAATGCTTTATTACTGGGAGAAGAAGAGGCCGATTATTTAGGCGTAGATACCAAAAAATTAAAACGCAATATCATGCTGTTAAATACAGCGATGGTTTCAATAGCTACTGCTTTTGTTGGCGTGATTAGTTTTGTTGGTTTGATAGTTCCCCATGTGTTGCGTTTACTGATCGGCAGTGATAACAAAAAGTTGTTGCCG
>JBDUAY010000647.1:0-2663 GCA_040004415.1 Bacteroidota bacterium
GGATGATTGCACGATATGGTAAACGTAATAAAATAGCTGAGGAACGGGTATTAAAGGAGCGAACGATTATTAATGATCTTGGATTCAATTCTTACTTTTTAATTAATTATGATATTATACGGTACGCACAGTCGAGACAATTTTACTATATCGGTCGTGGCAGTGGCGCGAATTCCATAGTCGCTTATTGCATGCGTATTACAGATGTCGATCCAATAGAACTCAATTTATTTTTTGAACGTTTCCTTAACCCGGAACGTACCAGTCCGCCGGATTTTGATATTGATTTTTCCTGGACGGACCGGGATGAAGTGATTGATTATATTTTTAAACGGTATGGAAAAAGTAAAGTGGCCTTGCTGGGCTCTTTTCCAACGTTCAAACACGATGCAGTCATACGCCAGTTGGGAAAAGTATTGGGTTTACCCGATGAAGAAATTAAATTATTACAACAAACCAACCAGGCGACTGATAAAATAGGAAAACTGATTTTGCAATATGGTAAACTGATGTATGGGTTTCCGTCTCATGCATCATTACATCCTTGCGGTATGCTGATTTCGGAAGAACCCATTTTGCAATATGCTTCTCTTTTTATGCCGCCCAAAGGTTTCCCTACAGCCATGATGGATATGTTCACCGCCGAAGATATTGGCCTGAATAAATTTGACATCCTTAGCCAGCGTGGATTGGGTCATATCAAAGAATCATTGCGTTTAATAAAACAAAATAAAAAAGTCGATATTGACATTCATGAAGTAGAAAAATTTAAAAAAGATAAACAGGTAGCGGCGCAGATCAGGGATGCAAACTCCATTGGCTGTTTCTATATTGAGTCCCCAGCCATGCGGCAATTACTAAAAAAATTGACATGCGATGATTATGTTACGCTGGTGGCGGCCAGTTCCATAATAAGGCCCGGTGTTGCACAAAGCGGTATGATGCGCGAATATATTTACCGGTATCACCACCAGGATACAGTTGAATATGTACATCCCCTGTTTAAAGAACATTTGGAAGAAACATTTGGCGTGATGGTTTTCCAGGAAGATGTTATAAAAATTGCGCACTATTATGGTGGCTTAAGTTTAGGCGATGCAGATATTTTAAGAAGGGCCATGAGTGGTAAATACAGGAGCAACAATCAATTCCAGTTAATCAAAGAAAAGTTTTTTGCCAGTTCCTTGCAATTAGAGCGCCCTGTAAACCAAACGGCAGAAATATGGCGGCAGATGGAAAGTTTTGGTGGTTATAGTTTTTGCAAAGCACATTCTGCTTCCTACGCAGTGGAAAGTTATATGAGCTTATACCTGAAAACCTATTTTCCAAAAGAGTTTATGGTAGCAGTCATTAATAATTTCGGGGGCTTTTATTCGCGTGAATTGTATTTTTTAGAATTACTGAAAATTGGCGGTAATATTCAGCCGCCCTGTATTAATAGAAGTGATTTAAATACAAACATCACTGACAATGATGTGTACACCGGATTTATTCATATAAAGGGGTTGCAGGAAAAACTGATCGATATCATTTTGGAAGACCGAAGACGCAATGGAAACTATTTGCATTTACAAAATTTTATTGAACGCACCAATACAGGAATAGAACAATTAAATACATTGGTAAGCGTAGGCGCATTCCGTTTTACTGGTAAGAGTAAAAAGCATTTGCTATGGGAAGCGAATTTTCTGCAAAAGAGAAATCAACCTTTACTGCATCAATCCAAACCATTGTTTGCAGAAAAGCCGGTAGAATTCAATTTGCCGGAACTTGTTGATCTTCCGTTGGACGACCTATATGATGAAATGGAAATACTGGGATTTACCTTATCTAATCCTTTTGACATGGTAGACGATGACCCCGCGAAATACGTTCGCGCCGTTGATCTGTCAAAGCACAATGGAAAATCAATAACAGTGCTGGCTTATTTTATTGCGCGCAAACACGCCAGCACAAAAAACCATGAGGAAATGTTTTTTGGAACATTCGTTGATTCGGAACTCGACTGGATTGATACTGTTCATTTTCCTGATACCGCAAGACGATATCCATTGCACACCGGTGGTTTTTACAGAATAACGGGTAAGGTCACAGATGATTTCGGGGTTCATAGCCTGGAAGCACACCAGTTAATTCGCGTTGGTTTTAAACCCCGTTCGTATGCTAACTTATAACCGTCATATTACCCATCTTGATATGGATACATTTTTTGTATCAGTGGAATGTTTGCGTAACCCCAAATTAAAAGGTAAGCCCATATTGATTGGTGGCGGCAGCGAACGTGGCGTAGTAGCATCCTGTAGTTATGAAGCCAGGAAATTTGGCATTCATTCGGCCATGCCCATGCGGGCAGCTTTGCGGTTGTGTACAAATGCCATCGTTGTTAAAAGTGATTATGAGGCGTACAGTAAAGCATCTGCTTTGGTAACCGATGTTATCAGGGAGACGGTGCCGGTGTTTGAAAAAGCTTCTATTGATGAATTTTATATTGATCTAACGGGGATGGACAGGTTTTATGGTTGCCTGAAATTTTCCGACGAGTTGAAACAAAAAGTAATTAAAGAAAGTGGCTTACCGGTTTCTTACGGACTTGCTTCCAATAAATTAATCAGTAAGGTTGCCACCAATGAAATAAAACCCAACGGGCAGATAGAAATTCCATT
>JBDUAY010000241.1:0-8899 GCA_040004415.1 Bacteroidota bacterium
AAAAACGGGGCAATGGTTAATGCAAATGGTTTTATTTTTTGCTGCAACCCCTCAAAATGATAATCTTTTACGATACCGATAATATTCATGACAGACTTCTTGCCCTGGAACTCGTAGTAAACATTTTTTCCAACCGCATTTGTAACAGTATAGCCCAGCTTATTTACAGCCGTTTCATTTAACAAAAGCGCATTTGAGTCAGCGGTAAATTCTTTTGAAAAACCGCGGCCATTTATAACCTGTATACCCATCGTTTTAATATAGTCATTGTCGATAAGTGCAGTGTTAATATCGGTATTGTCTGTTATTGATTTTCCTTCGGGATAAAAAAGCATATCCTGTATATTTTCAATACCCGGGTAGGTGGTGCCCATGGTAGAATTTAATATTGTAGGATTGCCGGCCAAATCATTTTTCAAAACTTTATAGCTGCCGGCAGCTTCTCTTGTCTGCAACGGAAGAATTATTTTCTGGTTCTTGCTAAAGCCAAGATCCTGGTTGCTGACATAGTCGAGTTGTTTATTAATTAAGATAGCGCCCAAAATAAGAATGATGGATATACTAAACTGGAAAACAACCAGCCCCTTGCGAATAAATGATGCAAAAATATTCGTTCTCAATTTTCCTTTAAGCACTGCGATGGGTTTGAAGGAAGACAAATAGAACGCAGGATAGAAGCCTGCCAGGAGGCCTGTTGCCATGGTGATACCAAGCAACCACACAATTATTTGCGGGTGTTGAAAAAAAGATAAATTTTTCGCGGTTAGCTGGTTGAATACCGGGATGAACAATTGAACAAACAGCAATGAAATGAGCAGTGCAAGAAAGCTTAACAATAACGATTCCCCGAGGAACTGACCTATCAACGTACTTTTAACAGCGCCAACAACCTTCCGTACACCTACTTCTTTTGCTCTTTTCTCACTACGCGCGGTGCTCAGGTTCATAAAATTGATGCACGCAATCAGCAATAGAAATACAGCGATAGAAGTAAAGATGTATAAATATTTGATGTTGCCGTTGGGCGCAATTTCAAATCCAAAATTTGAATGCAGGTAAATATCCTGCACAGGCTGAAGAAAAAGGTGCTTGGAAACACCAAAAGCTTTTAGGTCAGCGCCACCATTACGATTTAAAAATGGATCAAGTTTACTTTCAAACTTTTTTGCATTGGCTCCTGCACGTAGTTTTATATAGGTATGAAATATATTGTTGGTGGCCCAGTTTGTTTGCCCTTTTACCCATTGCCCAACATCATTGTTATTCATCGACAGAAAAAACCCATCGGGTATATGCGATTTATAAACAGGCATTTTTAATACCCCCTTTACCGTATAATCGGTTTCTCCAAATGGAAGGGCTACTTTCAATACTTTATTTACCGGGTTGTCATTTCCAAAAAACTGCTGTGCCATTTGTTCAGACAATACAATTGAATTTGGTTCACTAAACACCGTTGCCGGATTGCCGTATGTAAAACCATACGTGAATAACTGAAAGAAAGTTGAATCAACATAAAACCCGTTGAGTTCATAAAGCTTCTTTTTCGTTGGACCGTATTCTATCAAATATTTGTCAACACCCGGCATTCGTAAAAGCCTTGCCACCTGTTCCACTTCCGGAAAATCTTTTTTCACACCTGCTGCCAGTGGTGCAGGTGAAGATACCCATTTCTCTCCTTTGGCCTCTCCGGCGATGCGGTACATTCTATCACCGTCTGCATGATGTTTATCATAACTGGTTTCATCCATTACATACAAAGTAATGAGCGCGCAGGTGGTGATGCCTACAGCAAGCCCTAATATATTTATCAGGCTGTAAATTTTATGTTTAAATAAATTTCTCCACGCAACTTTTAAAAAATTCTGTAACATAAGGAAAGCTTTTAGTTTTTAGCCATTAGCTTTTAGCCAAGGCAGTTATTTATTTTGGGTGCCATAGCTGAATGCTAATAGCTACTGACTTTACTATTCATTTCTTAAACTTTTCACCGGGTTTGCCACTGCTGCTTTAATCGCCTGAAAGCTCACTGTTATCAATGAAACAAGCAGCGCCATTGCGCCGGCCATCGCAAATACCCACCAGTGTATTGATGTATGATACGGATAGTCCTGCAGCCACTTGCTCATCAGAAGCCAGGCAAGCGGCGATGCAATCAGCAAGGAAATAATCACGAGCTCCAGAAAATCTTTCGATAACAATGTTGCAATACCGGTTACACTTGCGCCCAGCACTTTGCGCACGCCAATTTCTTTTATCCTGCTTTCAGCCATGTATGCAGTAAGGCCAAATAAACCCAGGCAAGAAATAAAAATAGTAAGCGCAGCAAATATGCCGATCAATGTGGCAGTTCTTTTTGTGTCACCAAATTTCCTGGCATATTGTTCATCCACAAAATGATATTCGAAAGGGTATTGTGGATTGTATGCTTTGAATATTTTTTCAATTACCTGCATATTGGCTGCTGTACTATTGGCGGTATTTAATTTAATATTAATAACATTAAATTCGTCTTTGCTTCCAAAAATTACCATGGGATAGGTTTGTTTGTAGGGAGACCGTAATATAAAATCTTTAATTACACCAACGATATGCCATTCCTTGTCATGGTTTTTAATAACCTGGCCGATTGGCGCTGCGAAATGCATAGCCTTTGCCGCAGATTCATTCATTACAACCGCAGTAGAATCTGTGGCGAATGCAGTTAAATCCATATCACGTCCTGCTATAACGGTAAGCCCTGCAGTTTTAGCCAGTCCTTCATCTTCTGAAAATTCATCAAAAATAGTTTTGTCATCCGGCGCCTTGCCATTCCACTGCAAACTCCAGGTATTTCTCCAGCCTTCTGTAAGCGGAGAATATGTTTTTGTAACAGCCACCGCAACACCAGCTGAAAGTAAATCCTTTTTAACCAAAGGGTATTTTGTATTAAGTTCACCTGTAAGAAAGTGATACATTAATTGCCCGCGATCGTAACCTGTTTCCCTTGCCTGCGCATACCTTAATTGTTGCGTTACAATTACAGTACTTACAATAAGAATAATAGCGAAACTGAATTGCAATACCACCAGTACTTTGCGGGGATTGATCAATGCATGGGATTTTTTAAAACTGCCTTTTAGCACCACCACAGGTTTAAAAGACGATAAAAAGAAAGCAGGGTAGCTTCCGGCCAATGCACCTGTGCTAAAAACAAATAACAAAGCTGTTATCCAGAAATAAATATTTGTGTACGGAACTACCAACGCTTTGCTGGTCAGTTGATCAAACCCGTCAAGCGACAATTGTACCAGCAGCAACGCAATAGCGCCCGCTATCAAAGAAATTAGCATTGATTCTCCCAGGAACTGCCCGATCAATGATGCTTTACCTGCGCCAATCACTTTACGAATGCCTACTTCCCTGGCGCGTTTTTCACTGCGTGCCGTACTAAGGTTCATAAAATTAATGCAGGCAATAAGTAATATAAAAGCAGCAATAATTCCAAACGTTATTACAACAGAAATTCTGCCACCTGCTATTTTACCATTTTCAAAAGTTGAATACAAATGCCATTTACTGATGGGATGCAGAAAGACTTCTACCTTTTCTTCACCATTAGAATGTTTTTTTGTGATGTTCATGATGGCTGCATTCACCATCGCAGGATTGGCGTTGGGTTGTAGTTGTACGTAAGTGTTTACAGAATTATCTCCCCACGACAAATCTTCACCATCAAGCCTGGTATGGTACAACCAGGGCAACACGTAATCAAAATCGAATTGCGTATTCGTTGGCAGGTCTTTCAAAACTGCTTGAACTGTAAAATTGTCCTGGTCAATTTTTATGATTTTACCCATTGCATCTGTGGTGCCGAACATTTTGATGGCCATCTTCTCTGTCACCGCAATATCATACATGTTGGTTAGCGCCGTCTTTTGATTACCATGCAAAAAAGGGAAACTGAACATCTGAAAAAAAGATGGATCAGCAAACATCGCCTGTGTTGACAATTTCTTTTCGCCTGCCGACGTAACAAACCAGCGATTTTCGGTTCTCGAAACATTGGCTATTTCAGGATATTCCAGTTTTAAAGTGGTTGCCAAAATTTTCGGCGTCGTTTCCCAGCAATCAAGTTTATTGTTGGCGATACCACGGTTCCAGGCTTCATACAGGTAAGCGCCATTTTTATGAAACCGATCATAACTAATTTCGTTCTGAATCCATAACAAAATCAATATAGCGCTGGCCATACCTATTGCAAGCCCGGCAATATTGATAGCAGAAAAACCTTTGTTGCGAACAAGGTTTCTGAAGGCAACTTTGAAATAATTTTTTATCATGTCTGATACCTCATTTTTTGATGTTTGATTCTTTTATTTTCAGCTTTCTCATAATTTTTTTTTGACCGCCGGCATTTGTTCTTTCGGGCGACATGCTTGCGACGCTCCATTCATCTTTTGGTACTTTATTCATCTTCAGCCGGTGATTCTATTTTCAACACTAATTACAACTTGCATTTATCACATTTTCCCTCCTGGCTTCACCCGGCGCTGACATATTGTGCTTTTCAAGACTTCATGCATCATATATAAGTTGAGCACATTCCTGTTTTGTCAATTCATTTCCTTTTAATCACATACACCCGGTTCAAACTATTCACTTCTAAAACTTTTCACCCCGATGCAGATTGGGATTTCGTCACTCCATGCGGAGTGACTTCACCGGGTTCATCATCGCTGCTTTTACCGCATGAAAGCCAACGGTGCCCGATGCAATCAGCAGGGAACATACCCCTGCAGCTGCAAATACCCACGGCTGGATATTAATACGGTATGCAAAATCATCCAGCCATTTTTGCGATGCATACCAGGCCAGTGGGGATGCAATTACAATAGCAATGCATACCAGTTGTAAAAATTCTTTGGACACCAATGCGGTGATGCTTGCCACATTTGCACCCAATACTTTCCGGATGCCAATCTCTTTTGTTCGTTGTATTGTTGCATACGCCGCCAGCGCAAACAAACCAAGGCAAGCCAATAAAATCGCTATCAAAGAAAACACACTAAACAGCTGCGCGCTGTGCTGCTCTGTTATGTATAAAGCATTATAATCATCATCAAGAAAACGATATTCAAAAGGACGGTGCTGAATTCTTTCTTTCCATACACTTTGCAAAAAAGCAATGCTGCCAGTCATGTTTTTGCCCTGTACACTTACATACATTTCATGAATCTGGGAAGTGTCGGGAAACAATATCATATCCCCAACAGCCTCATGCACGGATGAATAATTAAAATCTTTAACTACCCCTTTTATTATTCCCGGCGCTCCTTTATAAATTGTTTTACCCAGGGCTTCTTCCGGCGTCCAGCCAAAGTCGCGGGCAGCTTTTTCATTTACAATGTAAGCACGCCTGAAATTCTTATAATCATTGGACGTATCCATCAGCGCAATATCGCTTTGTGTAAAATCTGTGCCCGCAACAATGTGCATGCCAAGCGTTTTAATAAAATCAAGCTGAACGGGCATTGCATTGACGGATAATTTCTTTTTCGCAACGCCCGTGGCATCTGCACTTGCATAATCGCCCCATTGCACAAACACCGGGGTTTCATATGCACCGCTGACACTTTTAATTTGCGTATTTTGTTCGATTACATTTTTAAGCGACTGATACTGCGCCCTTATTTTGGAATCAATGGGTAATACAATCACCTGGCCCTTGCTATAACCAATGTCCTTATTCTTTATAAATGAAAGCTGTTGCAAAATAATAACGGTAGCAATCATCAGAAAAATAGATACCACAAATTGAAATACAATTAATGTTTTGCGCAAGCTTCCGCCAGAAGAAGAAAGATGAAAGCCGGATTTTAAAATACTGGTAAGTCTTGTATTGGATAACACCAGTGCAGGGTAGGCGCCTGAAATAAAACTAATCACTGCGCCAAAAAACAGTATACAAAATATAGGAACTGGACGAAGAAAAGCAGCCTGGGTAAACGACTGCCCTGAAATACTATTGAACAGCGGTAGCAATGCAACGGAAATAGCCGCAGATAAAACAAGCGCTGCAAAAACAATCATGCCGGCTTCGCCAATGAACTGTCCGAACAATTGTTTTCTCTTTGCCCCCAATACTTTGCGTACACCTATCTCTATACTTCTTGCAGAAGATTGTGCAATCGCCAGGTTAGTATAGTTTACACATGCAATGATAAGAATCAGCAACGCTACAATACCCAGCACATAAACGTACATGATATTAGCATTGGGCTCTAGTCCATCGAGCAATGAATGCAGGTGCACATTTAGTAAGGGCTCAAGGTGAAAAATTAAATATTCATTTGCATCTGCATCATAATCTTTTTTAATTGCAGGCGATTGCATGTAGGCAATTTCCTGTTGCTCCAATGATTTAATTTGCGACGGGGAATGCAGTAAAAGATAAGTAACGTAATTGGCTTCGCTCCATTTCTCTTCTTTGGAAACCGACAGGCTGGCAAATGAAATTACCATAGCATATTGTACCTGTGAATTAGCGGGCACATCAGCGCTGATGCCTGTAATTTCATAATCAGCAGATCCAATATGAAGTGTTTTACCAATTAAGTCGCCGTTGCCATGTGCAGCATCCTGTGGAAAATATTTCTTTGCCGTACTTTCAGTAAGCACTACTTTATTTTTTCCATCCAGCACACTAACAGCATTTCCACGCAGCAGATGAAAAGAGAAAATATGGAAAAAATCAGCATCTGCGAATAAAACATTTTTTTCGTCGAAAGTTTTTTCTGTTCCGGCGGAAACGATCAACGACGATTTCATCGTTCTGGTAAAACTCTCCACCGCGGGAAAAATACGTTGTAATTGCGGACCAACCTTTGTGCCGGTTGTTGCATATTTTGTTATACTGGAACCACCATTCCTTTCCGTTGTTACCCGCACAATACGATCAGCCTTTTCATTAAACCGGTCATAGCTTAATTCGTGTGTAATGTACAAGCCGATAAGCATACAGCTGGTAATACCAACTGTTAACCCGGCAATATTCACAAATGAATACAGCTTATTTTTTTTAAGCTTTCTGAACGCGACCTTTAAATATGTTTTAAACATAAGGGAAGATTTTTTTGATTGCTATTTGCACATTTCTTATTCCGCCGGTAATGACTTCACCCGGTGCAGATCGGGATTCCGTCACTCCGTGCGTAGTGACTTCACCGGGTTTGCCATCGCTGCCTTGATAGACTGGAAACTCACCGTCATCACCGATACAATTATTGCAAACATGCCGACCAGCGCAAATACCCACCAGTGTATTGATGTATGGTACGGATAGTCCTGCAACCATTTGCTCATCAGGAACCAGGCAAACGGCGATACAATCAGCAGTGCAACAGCCATTCCTATTGCAAGGCCTACGATATTCAATGTGGTGTAACCAATTGTCCTGGCAATATTTCTCCAGGCAGTTTTTAGATAATTTTTAAACATAGTTTTCTATTTGAGCCACTATCTATTTGCCATTAGAAGCCAATTAATCTTACGCTGTTCTCAACCCCGCTTTGAGACCTGAAGTTCAATATGAGCGAACACTCCTTACAGGATGTGCTATCGCTCCTTTTATTGCCAGCATATTTATTCATTTCTTAAATAGGAAGTTGGATTGGCAACAAACGCCTTATACAAATGCCATAACACGCTGATGAGAGTCATTATAATTAAGCCAATGAAAGTTATAATCATTGGCGAAAAAGAAACATGAGATTCAGGGGTAAACTGGTTGAAAATTGATTTTGTAATCAGAAAGGATATGGGAACACCTGTCAAAATGGCAAAACCAATGGCGAATAAAAATTCTTTTATTATTTGAAAACTAATGCTACCCACACCTGCACCCAGCACTTTTCTAATACTAATGTCTTTCATTTTTTTACCCAGTATCAATAATGCCAAACCAAAAATGCCTGCTATAGAAACGATAATCATTATTATTGATGCCGCGGTCAACACTTCTGCAACCTGCGTAAAGCCATTAAAATAATTATCAAAAACCGAATCCTGGTAATAATAGTCAAAAGACAAATCAGGATAAGTTTTCTTCCATATTTCTGCTATAATTGTATGAGCGCTTTTAAATAAATTAGATTCGGTTTCGGCGTAAACAAATTTCACATCATCAGACCTGCAGCCCATAATGATAAAGGGCTTGACTTTATCATTAAAATTTTCAAAATGAAAATCTTTTGTTTCCCCAACAATGGCATAATTATGATTATCATATTGAATTGTTTTGCCAATACCTGTTGCCCAATTCATCATTTTCAAAAAAGCCTGGTTAACCAGAACGGAAGCAGTTTCGTCTGTTTCAAATTTATTACTCAAATCCCTACCGTTGGTTATTTTAATATCTAACTGACTTGCGAAACCAGGCAAAGCCTGTAAACCTAAAATGGTCTCTTCCTTGCCTTCACTTTTTATAAGCATTTGTTTTGACCAATTACCAAGTGGTTGCACTGAACCGGTAACAGAAAGGATATTGTGATTATTTTTTAACTGGGTTTTGAATACATCGAAATTTGCAACCCCCTTCAGTTTTGCCACCACATTATTTTCCGGTACATAACCCCAGGGTTTTGCCCTTGCAATTTTATTTTCCCTTACAAATGCAAGTGCCATTGATAATCCTAAAAAAGTAAGAAAAAACTGGAACCCAAGAAGTGATTTCCGAAGACGATTTTTGCTACCCAATATCATTTTGCCTTTTACAATGCTGATTGGTTTCAATGAGGAAATATAGAATGCAGGATAGGCTGCACTACCAATTACGGTAATAAATATTAGTACAAGCATGGCTACCCAAATGCTGGTATTTAAAAATAAATTTTGAGATAAATTTATGTTTGCGAATTGT
>JBDUAY010000648.1:0-2656 GCA_040004415.1 Bacteroidota bacterium
CAGATGATGATCGTGTACTGGAATTTACCAACTCAAAAGATTTGAGCAGACTGGCGCCGCTGGGTACCAGTTGTCCGGATCATTTTCTGCGCACAAAGATCAGCCCGCTGGTGCTGGAACTGAAAGCAGACGATGATTTGAATAATACCATAGCCATCAAAGAAAAACTGGCGCCTGCATTTGAGGCTTACCGTAAGATGTACGGAGCCTACTACAATACCTGCAAGCATCCCAATAGCCCGGCCATCCGCGATGCCAACCCGGTGGTCATATTGTATCCAGGTGTGGGCATGTTTACGTTTGCAAAAGATAAACAAACAGCAAGGGTAGCCGCAGAATTTTACATAAATGCCATTAATGTAATGAAAGGCGCGGAGGCCATTTCTGAATACACTTCATTGCCACGCCAGGAAGCTTTTAATATTGAATACTGGTTGCTGGAAGAAGCGAAATTGCAACGCATGCCCAAGCCAAAAGCACTGACAGGCCGTATTGCGCTGATTACCGGTAGTGCGGGTGGCATAGGAAAAGCCATCGCCCAAAAATTTGCAGATGAAGGCGCCTGTATTGTAGTGAATGACAATGATGCCGAACGTTTATCAACCGCCAGGGACGCATTTGCAAAACGATATGGCCAAGATGTTTTTACAGATATAGTGCTGGATGTAACCAGTTTCGCTGATAGAAAACAAGCGTATAGCGCCGCTGCACTTGCTTTTGGTGGTGTAGACATAATAGTAAACTGTGCAGGTCTTTCTGTTTCAAAACCAATTGAAGAGCATACAGAAAAAGACTGGGATCTTTTATACGATGTACTGGTAAAAGGTCAGTTTTTTATTACCCAGGGCGCAGTAGAAATTATGCGCAAACAGGATATCGGTGGCGATGTATTAAATATAGTAAGCAAGAACGCATTGGTCTCCGGTCCCAATAATGCTGGATATGGATCTGCAAAAGCTGCACAAATACATTTAAGCCGTTTGAATGCCGCTGAACTGGGTAAGGATAAAATTCGTGTGAACACGATAAACCCCGATGCGGTGATATCCGACAGTAAAATATGGGCCGGTGCATGGGCAGAAGGAAGGGCGAAAGCCTATGGCGTTAAAGTGGAAGAGCTGCCAGCCTATTACGCCAAACGTACGTTATTGAATGAAATTATTTTGCCTGTGGATATTGCCAATGCATGCTTTGCATTTGTTGGTGGTATGCTTAGTAAATCAACTGGTAATGTATTGAATGTAGATGGCGGTGTGGCTATGGCGTTTGTAAGGTAAGGAAGCAAATATTTGCCGGGCTCACTTTTAAGCCAGAATACGGTGAAGAATTGTAATTGTTTGAATCATTTTACGATTCGGACCTTTATGAAATGATGCTTTTAATATTGCATAACACAGCATAGTGCAGTATAGTTTTTATTTTATTTGGTACATAACTTAACATATTTAAGCTTTAGCACCTCAACGATTAACCAAACGTTTGCCGTGCTACAGTCCGTAAGCTCATTTTTGATTTTATCTCCTTTATTGCAATCACTTATTGTGGGATAAAATTGATTTTCTATGTACAACCGGAATTTAGTGTAATTATTATAAGATGTTATCAACAGCTAAGTTATCGCTGTATTTTGCTGGAATGAGCTGCGCGATATGTAGTTCTTCCCGGGGTGATAATAACCAGAGTGGCTTATAAACATTATGTATGATTAGAAAGTTTAAAAAAAGAATTTATGGGGCGACCTTAGTTTATGTAATAATATCTTTTTTTTTCATTATCGCGTGTAATAGCAAAGAACCTAATACAATGTTCAGGATGATTGAACCCAGTCATTCTGGTGTTAACTTTATCAACGAGGTTGTTGAAAACGATTCTATAAATCCGCTGGACATGGAATTTTTGTATAATGGTGGTGGGGTAGGAGCAGGGGACTTCAATAATGATGGACTACCCGATCTGTACTTTACCGCCAGTACGGGTTCAAATAAACTCTATTTAAACCGTGGCAATTTTACATTTGAAGATGTTACAGCAATAGCGAAAGTTACGGGCGAGGGACGTTGGTGTAATGGTGTTTCAGTTGTTGACATTAATAATGATGGATTGCTGGATATGTATGTTTGTGCAACCATTAAAAAAAACCCGGCTGAACGTACCAATCTTTTATATGTTAATGAGGGAATAGATAAAAATGGTATCCCGATTTTTAAGGAAGTGGCGAAGGAGTATGGACTTGCTGACACTGGATATTCGGTCCAGGCAGCTTTTTTTGATTACGACAACGACGGCGATTTGGACATGTATTTGTTAAATACAAAATTGGCCAAAAGAGATGGTGTTCGTTTTAACAATAATAATATTGATAAAGAACATACAGACTATGATAAGCTTTTCCGAAATGACTGGAATGACAAACTCCACCATGCTGTTTACACCGAAGTGTCAGAAAAAGCTGGGATAAGTCTACCCGGTTATGGACTTGGTATTGCTATAACAGACATTAACAGAGATGGGTGGCCCGACATTTACGTGTCAAATGATTTTTACAGCAATGACGTTCTTTATATTAACAACAGGGACGGAACTTTTACCAATAAAATTAGTGAGTGCCTGAAACATACTTCCCAAAATTCAATGGGAAATGATATTGCAGATATAA
>JBDUAY010000012.1:0-28545 GCA_040004415.1 Bacteroidota bacterium
CCCCGGGCAATACTATTCGGAACCAGTTTTATCGTTTTTGAATAGGAATAATTTCCGTCTTTATCCACTTGCCTGATCCGGTAGAAATGAGTTCCGGCAGATGGGTTAGTGCTCGAGAAATGGTACATTTCTTTGCCGCTGCCTGAAGAGACCCCATCTTTACTTTGTATGATTCCTTCCATTGAAAAATGAATGCCGTCGCTGGAATTTTCGGCTTCAAAATGATCATTGCCCTCAGTTTGTTCTACTTCCCATTTCAATATAATATTTTTCCCTGCAAATTCACCTGTAAAAGACAGCCATTTAACAGGCAATGTAAAAGCGCTTAAAAAAACATACAGGTTATTAACTTCAGTTGCAGTGAGTACCCGGTTGTAGGCTATAATATCATCCAGGCTCCCGGTAAATACGCCACCGGCATTACAGGGATTTCTTCCTAACCCGATAAGAACGGGCGCGTTTAATGCACTTGTATTTGTTCCCGCTGTGCTGGCAACCGATACGCCATCTACATACAAAATAATTGTGCCGGCGCTTGCGTTGCGCGTAGCCGTTACAAAATGCCAGTTACCATCATTATAACTGGCGGATGGAGATTTAATGGTAATATCCGTATTGCCAATACCAAAGCTAACCTTGCCTCCATCAATCAGCGCGGTACCCCAGTCGTTTGCATTACCACAAACTTCGGCATCCAGTAACGCATTTCCACCATACCATTGTGTACTTGAATTGGCAATCATGGTAGTTTTAAACCAATAGCCCAGGCTAAAATCAGTTTGCATCGCCGTTGCCAGCCCCGATGGAAGCGTTCCTGTAGAAGTGCCGGCCGTAAAAGCCAACGCCGAATTAGCAGTGCCAAAACGATCGGTGGTATTAGCAGTGCTGGTCAATGTTCCATTATAATTATTGCCGCCGATGTCAGTAGCATTTGTATTAAGTTCATATTTAGCAACGGCACCCGATGGTATTTGGGCATAAATAAAAAACGGTAGCATCAAAATAAATGTGGAAAATATTTTTAGTTTCAGCACAGTCAGGGGGTTTTTAACGAGTTAGTAATTATTGCTAAAGTCAGGTATTAAAACGGGTTGATAAAATAAAATGTAGTGACTAAGGTAAAATAGCGAATTATCTAAGGATTTACATGTAGACGGAGCCTGTTGTAAATGATTTATCAGTTTTGGGCCAATAATAATGACATGTCTTTTGACCGGTCAGGTCTGTATTCCTTGCAGAACGTTTGTTGTATGACTTCAATGCTTATTATTCTTTTATTTGCAATCGCTCAGATCCCTGGTACCTTCCGGCATGACAAAAAAATAATTTCGTTTCACCAAAGAGTTTGATGTAAAGCACTGATTTTATAAAACGATGCCGATTATAATATGCATTACTTATAATTGCTGTTCTTAACCGGTGCCAGCTTTCCATCGCCATCCTCTATGTGTAAAAAGTTTATATTTAAACCATCCAGCACAATTACGCTGTGGAGGGATGAAAATTTAGTTGCATCCTGTTTCCACGACCACGCAAGTTTACCAGCAGGTGTATATTCAAGTACCTGCGTACCAGACGCGCCTTGTTTAGCTCCGTGACCTTGCCAGTTGGCTACGATATAATTTCCATTGGCAAGAATTTGAAAGCCCGCAAAGAAATTAGGATTTACTTCAGGCGGGCCTGTAATGGTATCCATCAATTTTCCATCAGCCGAAAACATTTCAAGTTTTTTTGCATAACCAGTGCTTACAATTGTATTACCATTTGCCAGGCGCACGGCCTGCCAGGCATGTGTTTTTTCGGCATCGCCAATGACGGCTTTCCAAACAATGTCCCCGTTTTTATCTCCTTCAAACAGAATATTATTGGCGGTTATTAAAAAATTTCCCGCAGTGGTTTCGCGCACCAGCCGAACATAATCAAAACCCGGGTATATAATCGTTTGTTGCACCGCGCCGTCTGCATTTACTTCCACCAAAACAATTCCTTTTTTACCTTGCCAGTTTACGCCCGTTAATAAAGTATTGCCATTGCGTAACCTGCGTGCAGCAACCGTGCCCGGAAAGGTAGTTAGTTCATATGTTTTTTTGCCAGTCGCTATTTCCCTTTCTTCATACCCATTTCCTGTACCCACCAACACGCGGCCGTTGCCAGCTAGTTGCATATCGCGTCCTGTGGGGATTGGCATGTACCAACTGGCAGACGGGTTTTCAATATCTATATAGCTCAATTGGGAAATACCCTCATCGCGGATTAAAAGTTTACGATGTGTGTAGTTATTTACCGGCTGGCCGGAAACCAATATGGTCAATGCACAAATATTGAAAAGCATCGCTACAAAAACCATCAATAAAAAACGTCGCTGCCTGGATCCTGCCGTAGAAATAATTATCATTTTATTTATTTTATTTTTATAGGTCATCATCATTTAACGGGGCATTATTATTTTATCTTCCATAAAAAATAAATATGAAGAAAACGCCGGGAATCTGTAATGAAACGAATGAGTGGTAAATATAAATTAAATAGAGAATACCCGGCACTTCACCAATTTTTCCATAGCTTCCGGCTGCACACTGGTGGTTTTCTCCTATAAAAATGCCACGCAAACTGTTTTGAAACAGTTAAGCGTGGCACAATGCTTGGGTAGGCTTTATTAGTAACGGTGGTATCCATGATGATAATGAGGATGATGGGGATATCGTCCAACATAACATCCACTGAAAGTAATTGCCATAACAAAAACAGAAAGTGCGATTAATAAGTATTTCTTTTTCATTTTGCTTTTTTTAATTAAATAAATGTTGCTCGTCAAATTGTGAAAAACCGTTTCCAGGTTACAACATATAGATAGACTGAAAAAGGTAGCGCAGGATTGTTAAAGGATTGCTTTTTATTGCAAATATGTTGTTAACAAATAGCAGGTTTAATCGAAGGAATTGGCTATTTTTTATTTAATAAAAAAGCATACATTTATTGCAACGCGCAGTCTCTAATTACTGATTAAACAAATAAAACAAGTAAACATGAACAGTAAAAATGGCGGAATTATTTATTTCTTGTTGGGCATATATACCCTTCTAATCAGCTGGCATTATAATCATTCTTTTTTCTACCTTATTATTCATTACATATTTTGGCCCGTTTACCTGGTGTACGAAATTCTGCAGGGTCATCTTTCGCATGATATGTGGCGGACAATTCCGGAATCTTATTTTAAATAATATTTACTGTTACGGTGCTGTTTGTCGCAAACTACCCGGTATAATTTCGTTATCCCCCCTTATTTCGTTGTTATAATTTTCAGATTTTTGTATTGGTAAACAAATAACTGACAACTAAAAATTTAGAAATGGAAACTACGCAAAAGACAACCATTACAATTGAAACTACAGTTAACGCACCGGTGCAAAAGGTTTGGGATTACTGGACAAAACCAGAACACATAACTAAGTGGAACAATGCATCAGACGAGTGGCATACGCCGCGCGCTGAAAATGACTTGCGGGTGGGTGGAAGTTTTTCTTCGAGAATGGAGGCAAAAGATGGCAGTTTTGGTTTTGATTTTGGTGGTGTGTATGATGCAGTTCGGCCAAATGAATACATCGAATATACACTTGGTGATAGCAGGAAGGTTACAATAAATTTTGCAACCCGGGGGACAAGTACCAAAGTAACAGAAAGTTTCGAAGCAGAAGATGCCAATCCAATAGAACTGCAAAAAGGTGGCTGGCAAAGTATCCTGGACAATTTTAAAAAGTATACAGAAGCCAAATAAAAATTTCTCCCACTACCTGTTTAATTCCGCGCATTACCGGCGCGGTTTTTTTATATCCATGTATTCCTGCATTTCTGCTGTTATACAAATTCTCCGGTAAAGCATGTATCTGAACCTTGCTATCTTTGTTAAACTAATTTCCTTTTATAATTAAAACGATTGTTCAGCATCAAAACAGTTTTGTCATGCGCCAAACTAACCGAAAAGAATTCCTGCAAACATCTGGCATATTACTAACTGCCGCATTAGCCGGTTTTTCATTCGATGTAAAAAAGCAGTTACCGCTTTTATCATTTTCAACACTTGGTTGCCCCGATTGGACATTTCAGCAAATCATCGACTTTGCGGCACTACACGGTTACCAGGGAATTGAATTGAGAGGGATCCAAAAGCAAATGGATCTGTCCAAATGCAATGAACTGAATAGCATTGCCAGTATATCATCAACGCTCACCCGCATGAAGGAAAAGAAATTACAGTTTGTGGATCTTGGTTCGTCTGCTATGATGCATTTTTCTGAGCCAGCAAAAAGAAAAGAAAACATTGATGAAGCAAAACGCTTTATCGATTTGGCACAGAAGATTAATTGTCCGTATGTGAGGGTTTTTCCAAATAATCTTCCGAAAGATCAGGACAAACAGGCCACGATGGAATTGATTATAGAAGGCTTGCATAGCCTGGGTGAATACGCAAAAGGAACCAATGTAAAAATTTTAATGGAAACACATGGTGAACTCGTACACAGCGGGGACCTGGAAAAAATTATGCAGTCGGTTAACCACCCGCAAACCGGTTTGATATGGGATGTGGCCAATATGTGGACGATTACTAAAGAACCACCAGCAGAGGTGTACAAAAAATTAAAAAAATATATCTACCATACGCACATTAAAGACGGTAAAATTGTCAACGGCGAAGTACATTATGTCTTTTTAGGCCAGGGGGAAGTGCCCATTTTTGAAGCGATTGATCTTTTGCAGAAAAATGCTTATAAAGGTTATTATAGTTTTGAATGGGAGAAACTTTGGCACCCCGAACTGGCGGAACCAGAACTCGCGTTGGCAGATTACCCGGAAGCAATGAGGAAACATTTTAGCGCATGAAATTTCTGATGCCAGTCGGGATGAATCCTTCGGCCGCGTCTGGTAAGATGATAGCTGATTTCTCTTAACACCGCTTGCATTATTATCTTTATGTGAGGGAGCTGGGCTATCTTACATGCATAATAAATATATTTAATCAGCAACAAACTTCCCTGGCGTGTAGCGCACAGCTCCGGGCGATGGCTTTTTGAAATTTTAATCTCCAAAACAACCTTAAATTCCTTTTATTTGTATTAGTAACAGACAGATAAATAAAAATAACAGTATGCCAGGAGATACGCTTCATATAAACAATAAGGCAAGGGCGCAAAATACATACGATGCCATCATAGTTGGCTCTGGGATCAGTGGAGGCTGGGCGGCAAAAGAACTTTGCGAAAAAGGATTAAAAGTTTTATTGCTGGAACGTGGAAAAAATGTGCAGCATCCAAATTATCCAACGGCAACAAAGGACCCCTGGGATTTTCCACATCGTTTAACGCTCAGCCAGGCAGACAAAAAAGAACATGAAATACAGAGTCGTCATTTTTCGTATAGAGAAGATAACAAACATTTTTATATAAACGATACCGAAAATCCCTACGATGAAATAAGTCGTTTTGACTGGATTCGCGGCGATGTTGTTGGGGGAAGATCTTTATTATGGGGCCGTGCATGTTACCGTTGGAGCGATATAGAATTTGAAGCCAATCTGAGAGATGGTCATGGTGTGGACTGGCCCATACGCTATAAAGATTTGGCACCCTGGTACGATTATGTAGAAACATTTGTTGGTGTTAGTGGAAACAAAGATGGCATTGCCTCACTACCCGACGGACAATTTCAGCCCCCGTTTGAAATGAATTGTGTTGAAACAGATTTCAAAAAACGGATTGAATCAAAATATAACGATAGGAAAGTGATTATGGGCCGCACCGCCAATCTTACACAACCCGTAAAAGGCAGGGGCCAGTGCCAGGCACGCGATCTTTGTCACCGTGGATGCCCGTTCGGCGCCTACTTTAGCACCAATGCGAGTACGATGCCTGCAGCGTATGCAACCGGTAATTTGACAGTAAGACCTCATTCCTTAGTGAACAGTGTTATCTATGATGAACAAAAAAAACGTGCAACCGGCGTTGAGATCATTGATACAGAAACAAAGCAAACGCAAACCTTTTTTGCAAAAATTATTTTCTTAAATGCATCAACCGTTGCAACTACTGCTATTCTGCTGAATTCAACCTCATTGCGTTTTGCCAATGGCCTGGGAAATGGAAGTGATCAGATTGGACGAAATTTAATGGATCATCACAAAGGCGTGTCCGTTACTGCGGCAGTAGACGGTTATGAAGATAAATATTATTATGGCCGCCGGCCCAATCCATTGTACATACCACGGTTTAAAAATATAGGCGAAAAAAGCCCGGATTTTATTCGGGGTTATCATTATGGCGTAAGTGCCAATCGTAGCAAGCCTTCACCTGAAATACAAATTGGCGCAGATTTTAAAGATGCACTTACAGAGCCCGGTCCATGGAAAATAGGTCTTTATGCCTATGGCGAATGCCTGCCCTATGCCGACAACCGGATTGCACTGAATCACAATAAAAAAGATCCCTGGGGCAGGCCGCTGGTTACCATTGATTGCACCTTTCGTGAGAACGAAAATGCCATGCACAAAGACATGATCGACACAGGTAAAGAAATGCTGGATGCAGCAGGTTATAAAGAGATCCAATCGTTTTCTGCCATTTCATCTCCGGGTAATGCGAATCATGAAATGGGTACAGCCCGCATGGGCCACGATGCAAAAACTTCTGTGCTAAACGCGTTCAACCAGATGCATGAAGTGCCCAATGTATTTATTACAGATGGATCAGCGATGGCTTCCAGCTCCTGTCTCAATCCAAGCATCACCTATATGGCGTTAACTGCACGGGCATGTGATTACGCAGTAAAAGAAATGAAGAAGAGAAATATATAAATTACATGATGTTCAAATGGTTTTGTAATGCCGTGGTACGGAACATGTCAACGATTAACAATAAAAAAAATTGAGATATAGTATTCAAAAAAATAAGGCTGTTTAAAACAGCCTTATTTTTTTGAATACTATCCATGAGCTGTTAATATAATTTTAAAACGGCGTGGGCGTGGCAATCAGTTCAACGGGCGGCACATGTTTTACGCCACTGAAAAAGTTAAGTAAATCTTTATTTAGTAATTCGCGGTGGGTATAAAATATTCCGTGCGGGCCATCTGCATATATAATCAATTCTGCCTGCGGAATCATCGATCCTGTTCTTTTACTGCTGGCTTCAAACGGAACTATTTTATCACTATCGCCATGCACAATTAATGTGGGCACCGTAATTTTTGTTACGTCATCCCTGAAATCTGTTGAACAAAAACTTGTAGCGCATTCCAGCGTTGATTGTTGGGTGGCCACCGTCGTCAGGTGATGATAATAATTTAATAAAGGCGTGCTGAGCGGCTTGCTTAAAAATCCAACCCCAAAAAACATTTTTCCAAAATCATCGAGGAAGCCGATGCGATCATTTTTAATTTGTTCGGCCATGTCATCAAATATTTTTTTATCGACACCTTCGGGATTGTCTTTTGTTTTGAGCATGTATGGAAGAACTGTGCTAATTAAAACAACACGATCAATTTTTGCTTCTCCATAATTGGCAATATACCTGGCTACTTCACCGCCACCCATGGAAAAACCAACCAGGATTGCTTTTTGCAGATCTAACTGATTAATTATTTCATTGAGGTCACTGGCAAGCGTATCATAATCGTATCCACTCCAGGGCTTGCTGCTTTTCCCAAACCCACGGCGGTCATATTTAATAACACGGTAACCAGCATTCACAATATCAGCCAACTGGTACTCCCACATTTCCCTGCTGGAAGGCCATCCATGAATGAGTACAACAGGCTGACCCTTTCCATAATCAGAATAAGCAATATTTATTTCTTCGCCCGATTTGCTATCGTTAAATTTAATCGACTTCATAAAAATTTTATTTTAAATGAATAATGGTTTAAGCAGTGCAGAAATTGTACCACCGAAATTTGTGGTGAGCCAGGAAATTAAATTTAGATAATGAGGATAATTTTCCACCTTATTGATACAGCATTGCCGCTTGAATTATTGGTCCGGCAGATATAAGGAGAAATTATAAAGTCATTGGGATTTCAATTTCGATTTGCCTGGTCAGCCCTGCTTGTGTGCTGAAAAATCCTCCATAATTTTTTTTGCCATTTCTTTACCGCTTTGCAATGCAGCTTCCACGGTTCCTTGTGATTCGCCGCCGTACATCGCCTCACCCGCGAAATAGATTTTTTCGTTTATAGGAAGTGATAATATTTTCCTGGCTTTCGCTGAATCAATAGTGACATAGCTATACCCGCCTTTTACATATGGATTATTGTGCCAGGCATGAATGGAATGGTGAGTAAGTTGTTGTTCTAATTCAAGTATAGAAATATGAAAGATTGCAGATAGCGAATTCAATGCTTCATGTAATAAAGAATCTTTTGTTTCATTGCTATTTGCAGCTGCCCGGGGGCCGCCCATCCAACCTGTTAGCAAATTGGTTTCCGTTGGTAATTGCGTCCACCAGGTAGGAATCATTTCATCACTTAACAAAAATCCTATGTCTGCAGCATAGTTTTCCCAAAAAGGAGTTTTGAATTCCATTAATATTTTGATAACGGTGCCGAAGCCCAGTTTATGAATAGCATCAAAATATTGTGCGCCCGGCGCGGGAACAAAAGCTATTTCTTCAGATTGCAAAATTCCTGCAGAAACGGTGATAAGCAATTTTGAACTTTCAAATGTTTTATTGTTTTTCGTATACACGGTAACTGATTCGGCGTTGTATTCAATCTTATTAACACAGGAATTAAATACAACCTCCGCCTTTGCATCCGCACATCCTTTCAATAAAAAATCGACCAGTTGCACATAGCCACCCGGAATACGGTATTGTTCTTCATCATGCTCAACCCATTCACGCTGCGCCGCCACGGCAGACGCTTTATCAATATCAGCGAGGTCAAATCCTTCTGCATACTGCCGTACCGCTTCGCGCAAACCTGCATATTGTTCACCAGGAAAATATTGATCTAAAAACTCAGCAATGCTTACATCGGTTTTTAATTTAGCAAGCTGCCCCATAAATTCCGTCCAGTGCTTATCGTGTGCTTCATTCGTTTTCCATCCCTTCTTTCGCACAGTAATCATTTTACCTTCTACCGGCACATAAGCAATCCCGGCTTTATTCAATAATGCCAATGTTAGCGGCAACTCTCCGTGAACAAATTCTGCTCCTGTTTCCACCGGTTGGGAAAAACCTTTTGCTATTTCAGTGTGCATGCGCCCGCCCGCGGCAGCAGATGCCTCCAGCAAGCAAACACTGTATCCTGCTTCCAACAAATCGTTCGCGGCCATCAGACCCGCTGCGCCCGCGCCAAGCACTATTACATCATACTTCATTTCACAAATATTGACTATTACCAGGGACTCAAAAACTGTTCCGCGTAGTACAGTCAACCTGTCAAACCTTTTTTTATGCAAGATGAAAAACGCCCGTCCAAAGCTTTTGTTCCACCAGGGAAGAAGGTTTTTAAAAATTATACAATACGCAGACAAAATGCTGTCTCAACTTTTCTATTTAAACTATGATGTGGTAATGTGTTGAAAAGTGTTTGTTTCACACCATCGACTTCAAATATAGTTCCTCTACTTTTTTTCTCGCCCAGGGCGTTTTGCGTAAAAACTTTAGAGAAGAACTGATACTGGGATCACTTATAAAACAATTTATTTTTATGATACTGCCGAGATCTTCCCAGCCGAAATGATGCACCAATTCTTTCAGTATCATTTCCAGTGTTTTACCGTGAAGCGGATCATTCGACTGCATGTATAATTGTTTTCACAAATGTACTTTTAAATAAATTTAAAAGCACATTCTGTTGCTGTAACTTCCAAAGCTCACATGAATACGTGATTTACCTGAAAGCAAAAATTGGTAGATTTGGTAGCGCAATCATTAACTTAAAATCAAAACTCATTCTATGCAACGCAAAAAATTTATTCAGTCTGCCGTCTTTGCTGCAGCTGGTCTCAGCTCAGTTGATGCATCTGCAAGATCAATTAACGCAGGCGTCACCACAGGCCCCGAAAGTTTATATATTATCGGACCAATAGAAGGCTATAGCCCGCAAATAGGTACCCTTGTTTCAATGATGAATTATAACCGCAGTACGATTATCAATCTTACTAAAAACATGACAGTGGCGGATCTGGATCACCTGCAGGATCCAAAATCAAATAGCATTGGCGCATTGATTATGCATTTAGGTGCTACGGATAAATACTACCAGGTTAATTCCTTTGAAGGCCGCGAATGGACAACTGCTGAAAAAAAAATATGGGATGCCCCGATGGAATTGGGTGCCAAAGGACGTACGGGAATCAAGGGCAAAGAATTAAAATATTATATTGATTTGATTACAGAAGTGCGTGAGAAAACGCTGGCAGAATTTAAGAAAAGAGACGACGCGTGGCTACTGGCGGTTGATCCAAAATTTGGTGATGAAAAAACACCCATTAATACTTACTGGAAATGGTTTCATGTATGTGAACACGAATCCAATCACCGCGGGCAAATAGCCTATCTAAAGAAAAGATTACCCGGCGCAAAACAAACGGAGGAATAAATTTTGAACACAACTTTGCCAGCAGGCCAGGTTTAAAGTTGGTATGATATTTATTTTCATTTACAGCTGGTTGCACGGTAGGGGTGATGATTGAACTATTATTGGAAAAATGGAATTAAGATTTTCCCCCGTGGTTCACTGGTAATGGAAGGCAGTTGAAGAGTATGGTTGTCTTCCACACCAATGTACTGGCTATAACGGATGCTGTAAATCTGTGTAAATATTTACCCGGTGTTTTTTATCCGGGAGATTTCTTTACAGCCGCACAAATGAATTAAAAGACAGTAAAAAATAAAATATAAACAATTTTTTTTATGCTATTTACAGTTGGCGAATGGAGGAAAATCTGTTGAAAAAGAACTGCATCGGTTAGAAAAAATAACTCTATATTTAATTAACTAAAATATATTTTATGCCAGATTGGTTAAAAGCGCTCATAGCTGGTTACGGAGCAAAAAAGCTTGGCGGCGGATGTTTCAGTACCATCCTCATTTTCGTTGTTATTTATTATGCATTGGGTAAATGCAATCCGTCTCATGCGCCGGTACGGCAGGGGAGTATTAAGACGGAGCAACATATTAAGAAGACTGCGATGGTTGAACCAGTCAACGGCTTACATACTATTCAATCGAGATAAAATTTATTTATTTTATTTGAGCACTACGAATGACTGCCGCACTACCGGCAGTCATTTGTATGTGTAAGCATATTGTTTATCTCTAAAAATATTTTTTCGAAATGGGTCAAAATTCCTCTTTGATACGGCACACCGTTGTGTTCAGGCTTACATTTCAAAAAGATTCTACGGAAGCGCGGGACTTTTTGCATGCTGCTAAAAAACTTGCCGCTATACCGGGTGTTGAACATTTTGAATGTTTACAACAGGTAAGCAAAAAGAACAAATTCGACTTCGGGTTATCAATGGAATTTGCCAACCAGGATTTGTACGATAATTATAGCAATCATCCGGATCATATTGCTTTTATTGAGAAATACTGGTTAAAATAGGTAGCAGACTTTATCGAAATAGATTATATAATAATGATTGACTGATTCTACAATCCAAACAAATCCGATGTCTGTTGGTCCAGTAAATTGTTATCAGCCGTATTTGTTTTAATTTCAGCGCATCACGATGTATTGAAAATTTTACAACGTTTAAACCCAAGAATGGTTCCACGATATTTTATAGTCAATAAGCCTTATGATATGCTGTCGCAATTTGTATGTGCGAAAGGTGGCGAATTACTGGGGAGCCTTGATTTTAATTTTCCTGAAGGCATACATGCGGTTGGACGGCTGGATAAACAGTCTGAAGGATTATTAATACTGACTACCAATAAAAAAATAACCAGGTTGTTGTTCCAGGGAGATATCCTTCATAAAAGAACCTATCTCGTAAAAGTAAAGAATAAGGTAAGCGAAGAAAGCCTGCAACAATTAAGAACAGGCATCAAAATACGGGTAAAAGGGGGAGAAAATTACACTACCACTGCCTGCGAAGCAAGTATTGTACAAAAACCGGCTGGTTTATTTCAACAGGTTAATCCACTGCCCGACTTTGCGCCGCATACCTGGTTACGAATAACACTCACAGAAGGAAAATATCACCAAATAAGAAAGATGGTAAGAATAATTCACCATCGTTGCCAACGGCTGATACGTTTTTCTATTGAGGATCTTGCTTTAGAGGATCTTGCTCCCGGCCAGGTGAGGGAAATAGAGGAAACCGCCTTCTTCAGGCTATTAAAAATTAATAATCCATCTCTTTCAGTGGCAACAGCAGCACTATAATTTTTAAATAAAAAAACTTCAAAAAATATACAACGACAAAGTATTTATCATCTATAATATCTTCCAATTAAAGGGTTATCAACAATCATTGTTTTCATTTCTGCCGGATCAATAGCGCCTTGTTTTGAGTAGATAATTTTTCCACCCGGTTCTACCAGTAATGTATAGGGTAAGGCACCTTGCCATTTGGGATCAACGGCTTCAATAAGTTTATATTTATCGTCAATATTAAAAATATAATTGGTAGCGGACGACTGCTGTTCCTGCAGAAACTGCAAAGCTTTTTCTTTTTTTGCCGGATCATCTGCGCTGATACTAATAAACTCAAAATCGCGGTGATGATACATCCTGTTCATCGTAATAAATTCAGGAAATTCTTCAACGCATGGTCCGCACCAGGTAGCCCATACATTTATTAATCTTAGTTTTCCGCTGGTGTTTTTTACAAGATCTTTAATGCCATCAACCGTAATGGTATCCAGTTTAACCGGCTCTTTTGCCCATGTTTCTTTTGCTTTATTTATCCAATCACTTTTCTCCGCCCATTTTATAGAACAGCCAAAAACTTTTGTTGTAGCAACAGGCACTTCTTTATTGGCCAGTAAGGCATCAAGTGCATTGCGCGTATCATTCGTATTGGGCGTCTTCGATGGCTTTTCAACATCATCAACACGGCCGCTGTATCTAAGTTTCCTCTCCTTATCAAAAATAAAAACATGTGGAGTGGCAATGGGGCCATACTTCCTGGAAGCTTCTTCCGTTTTGCCATCGTACAAATAGGGGAAATTAAATTGCTTTCGTTTCGCCCTTAATTTCATTTCTTCAAAACTGTCACCCATATCTGTATAATCCAGTTCACTCAATGTAATAGAAGTTGGATCGTTGGGCATAATGGCTACTACTGATACGCCTTTGCTTTTATAGTCATTGGTAAGTTTGATGAGGCGTTCTTCGTATGCCTGCGCGGTAGGACAATGATTGCAGGTAAAAACAATTACCAGGATACGGGCGTCTTTAAACGACGCAAGACTATATGTTTTCCCGTCAATACAGGGCATATTGAAATCCGGTGCGGGGGAGCCGATGGCAAGCGTTGGATGTTCATCGGAAATGTTGTCCGATGTATGAAATGAATAAAATGCAGTGGGCATCAGGAAGAATACGAGAAAATAAATGAACCGGGTATACATATGGCGAAATTTATATGAAAAGTTACTAATTAAAGCGGTTATTAATGTGAAATAAATTGCCCATTTTTTTCGGCAAAACACAAAAAAACGAGCCGGCAAAAAGGCACAAATTTTGATCTCATTCAGTTGATATATTCACTAAAAATTTGTTTTATGAAAAATAATTTTGAAGCAAAAGTATCAGTCACTATTGATGCAGGTGCATCCAGTGTTTGGAAGGCGATTACCAGTCCGGAGATGGTAAAAAAATATTTAATGGGAACAAATGTCGTTACGGATTGGAAAGAGGGTAGTCCGATCAGTTACGAAGGAGAATACAACGGTAAAAAATATAAAGACAAGGGCGTAATTGAAAAAGTTGAACCGGGCAAGATATTTCAATCAACTTACTGGAGTTCTATGGGCGGAAAAGAAGACAAGCCGGAAAATTATAATTTGGTAACGTATAAATTAGATGCCAAAGGGGATCAGACAATTGTTACACTTACGCAGGATAATGTTCAGTCTGAAAAAGAAAAAGAACATGCTGCAGAAAACTGGAAGTCAGTATTGCAAAAATTAAAAACAGTGGTGGAAGAAAATGAACATCACCCGGCATGAAAATGTTTGATGATGGAAAATCAACAATAAATTTCAGGCAGCGACCTAACTACATGTTGGGTCGCTGCTTTTTTAACATACGTTCATTCAGGATTTGGAGCGGAGGCAAATTATCGCAAGTTAAAAAGTTCAGCTTTGAAACCCTGGAAATCAAAAGAATCAGGGGATAAAATTGACTTATTTTTTATTCGCCCCAAAAAATAAAATACATATTCTTTACTTTTTTTAAGATGAACGTGGCTGAAACAGCTGCATGAAAATAAAAATATTGAAAGTAGTAGAAAGACACCCTATTTTTTTGAGTTCGGTTTACGACAACATTAATGGTAACCCGGTAGAACATTACCATCAGCAATTCGTAGATAATTTATTGATATCGAAAAAATAAAAAAAATTATTCAGCAAAGCCGGTTTATACAAGAGCCGGTTTTTTTATGTCCTCCCGGCAAAAGATAAAATTTATAGACTGCCATTGATAAGAAAGACGACCTGTTTAATTTTTTATACCTAAATTGAAACCCAATTCAAAAAAACATATGAAAAAGGCCATAGTTTTTACATCTAAGTATTTTATTCTCCACACGATTGTATTTCTTTTCATAACATCACCGGCACGCGCTAATAATAATAAGGTTGCTACGACCGATTCTGCTATCATTGAAGGACGCTGGGATATCACCATTGATATGCAGGGCAAACAAGCGCCCTCCTGGTTAGAGGTAGAACTTTCAGGAACACATACGTTTGTGGGACGGTATGTTGGCACCGGTGGCAGCGCGCGGCCTGTTTCAAAAGTATTTTTCAGTGATGGAAAAATGCATTTCGCCATTCCACCGCAATGGGATAAAGGAGACAACGACATGGTGTTTGATGCAACATTGCAAGGCGATAGTTTGACGGGTACGATGATAACTGTTGATGGGAAAACGTATAACTGGATTGGTCGTCGCGCGCCATCCTTGCGTCGTACGAAAGCGGTCGTTTGGGGTAAGCCCATTACACTGTTTAACGGAAAAGATACCAGGGGCTGGCATCCTGCAAATAATGTTGCCAATCAATGGATAGCAGAGAATGGAATTTTACGGAGTCCGCATTCTGGCGCCAACCTGGTAACCGACCAAACTTTTACCGACTTTAAATTGCATATTGAATTCCGTTATCCGAAAGAAAGCAATAGTGGCGTGTATTTGCGCGGCAGATATGAAGTGCAGATTGAAGATGATAAAGGGCTTGAGGCAACATCACATCATCTCGGCGGCGTTTATGGATTTTTAACCCCCAGCGAAATGATGGCGAAAGGGCCAGGTGAGTGGCAATCATACGACATCACACTTATTGGAAGAATGGTAACGGTAACGGTTAATGGAAAAATGGTAATATGGAACCAGGCCATACCCGGCATTACAGGTGGTGCACTAGACAGTAATGAAGGAGCGCCGGGACCACTGTATATACAAGGCGATCATGGCCCCGTTGATTATAGAAACATTGTAATTACACCAGCCAAATAATCATACAATTTTCGCAGATACGATAGTGAATAAAAAACTCCGGGTAAATAATGTTACCTGGAGTTTTTTTATCATTTTGAACACAAGAATCAAATACGATGGGCTGTTATCTCATAGAAAAGAAGCCAGGTTTTGATACCCGGAGATTTGAAAGCGAAATCAGCAAAACTTGAGCTTTTTAAAACACACGGCCCAAAGTATCGCAAATAAAGAATTCAAATCTTTAAAACAGCCTTTCGTTTGGTGGCCTGATTCCTAATAACCGTATATAAATGGTTGTTTGCCCACGATGATGTGTCTGGTGCTCAAAAGTTTTTAACATCAGTGCAAACTTTGTTTCTTCGCCCTCACCGAATTTCTTTTTCTCGCCCCATTTATTCACGTCAGAAGTCTTTACCGCATTGATGCAATAATCGTAACTGGCAGTTACAAAATACATCACAGAGTCTTTGGATTGTGCACCCGGACTGGTTTCCAGGTCACCGCGCATAAAAGGTGGTTTTTGGGTAGTGGTCTGTGACATCAAGAATACATTTCCACTGGCCAGGTGGAGCATTTGCTGGGCAAAGCTTCGTATGCTGTCCACCGCCTTAAAAGAATACTTATCTGCGGGCATCGCGTTCAGGTAATCAATGGTATACAATTTTGCCCTTTCCCATTCTTTTCCGAGTTGCATTTTTATATCTTCAGAAGTAAGGGACTGTGCATGAGCTGTTGCAGAACATACAAGCAGCAGTGCAGGTAAACAACGCATGGCGCGTGTAATAATCTTTCTCATAAGTTAATTTTAGGCAATTAAGGTAACGAAAAATAAGGAATAGTACTTATTTGTTGCGTATTGCCGACCTGGCGGTGAAAATATTCTTTTTATTTTATCAGGTGTCAGCTAACTTTCAGGATAATACAGCATGACTTATATGGGATGTAAACAACTGCTCAGTGCCTTTTTTATTGTCATTTTTTTATTTGCAACTACCGCCTCTTTTGCAGGGGATAATAAACCAGATACGGTTCGAACAGGCATTTATATCACCAGTATTCATGATATTGATTTCAAGCAAAAAGAATATACCATTGATCTGTGGCTCTGGTTGAAATATAAAAATAAGGAATTTGATTTTGTACAAAATCTTGAAATACCACAGGCCAAAACAGTTGTAAAATCTTTTTCAACGATTGATTCATCCGATAATAAAATATACCTGCTGATGAAGTTGCAGTGCCTGATGAAAGACACCTGGAAGATTTCCAATTTCCCTTTTGATCATCAGAACCTTCATTTCTCCATTGAAAATTCCCAGTACGATTATCGCTCGCTTATTTTTGCCTCTGATACTTTGGGCAAGCATTATGATCCCAGGTTTGTATTGCCCGGCTGGAATATTGATAGTTTTACCATTGCTACTGGTAAAAGATCTTATGAAACCACGTTTGGTGATGAAACACTTGCGAAACCACATGCAGAATATAGCAACTTCAAAGTTAAAATTGGCATACAGCGCAGTGCCGGAGAATTATTTTGGAAAATGTTCCTGGGTATGTATGTTGCTTTCCTGATTGCCTATGTTTGCTTTTATATTCATGCAGATAATATCGATTCGCGTTTTGGATTGAGTGTAGGATCATTGTTTGCTGCCATCGGTAATAAATATATTATTGACTCTTCATTGCCCGAATCAAATTCATTTACACTGGTGGATATTTTGCACGGCCTAACGCTGTTTTTTATTTTTTTAGTGGTTACTTCATCCGCATGGGCCTTATACCTTGTCAAGAAAAACAAATTGGTGCAGGCTAATAAGTTTGACATGGTTGCTGCACAGGTCTTGCTGGGGCTGTATATTATCCTGAACGTATATTTTATTTCGAAGGCGACGATGGGCTAGGGGGGAACTACCGTAGTTTTTGAATCTTTGACGATCCTGGATCCAAAAAAGACGACGGCAGTTTTGATCAGCCATCCAAAAAGATCAAACATCCAAATTCAGAGAACCTTACAACTCAAACTCCCACACCGTTCTGTAGTTGCCATATTTTTCTATATACGTTAAAAAAGAATTGTAGAAAGGATCGGCCCCAATGGTGGCACTGTCGCCAATGACAAATAATTGTTCTTTTGCGCGGGTGATGGCTACATTCATTCTACGGTAATCTTTTAGAAAGCCAATATCTCCATCATCATTGCTGCGTACCAGTGACAGGATAATTATTTGTTTTTCCTGTCCCTGGAAACTATCAATGGTACTGATGCGCATTTCTTTTGGCAATATTTCTTTCGCCGCACCCACTTGGCCGGAATACGGGGAAATTAAAGCTGTCTTTAATGGCTCAAGTAATTCTGTTTCTATTAATTTTTGTACAACCTGCAGTTCGCCTTTGTTTTGTAAGCTCATACCATCATTGCCGCGTACTTCATTAAATCCGGATCCGGCGGTATCAATAAAGGAAATATGAACGCCGGTATTTGAAAGATGCGCGGCAGTCAGCAATAATCCGTTATAAAAATAATTACCCGGGAAACCGGCAATCGCTTCGCGCATTCTGTACTGTGTATTCAGTAAAAAAATGTCTTTTACTGTTTCAACTGCTACTTCTAAAATTGATTTGTTCAATCCCAAACGCGCAGCCTCATTGCTTAAAACGGTAGGGGGCAACTGCAAATGGTCACCTGCCAATACATATTTTTTTGCCAAAGGAAAAATACACCAGGCAAGAGGCTCAATGCATTGTCCCGCTTCATCAATAACAAGTGTATGAAAATTCAGTTTGTTGATTTTTGCATCATACAAACCAATCGGCGTACCTGCAACAACGCTGGCTTCAATAAATAATTTTTCCTCGTTGTATGCCTGCAATTTTTTTATTTCCGACCTGATATTTTTTACTTCCTTAAATAAAAGATTACGCTGTTCGCGTTCTGATTTACCAAATTGTTTTTTATATTTCAGTGCCATCTTCCTGAATTCTTCGGCCCTTATTTTTAATTGTTTGATTTCCTTTTGCTGTTTGCTGTTTGCGAGTCTTCCTTCCGGAGTATGCAAAAAAATAGTTTCATCAACTTTGCTGGCATTACCAACCCTTAGCAGGTTGACGCCTTGTTTGATTAATCCTTTAGAAATATTATCAACGGCTGTATTGCTGGGTGCGGACACCAATACTTTTTCACCAGCTTTTATTAATTGAACGATTGCTTCGATCAGCGTAGTTGTTTTACCGGTGCCCGGCGGACCGTGCACAATAGTAATATGTCCATTTTGGGCGATGGCGGTTATTGCTTTTTGCTGGCTGTCGTTTAATTGCTTATTGGAGAAGTGAAGTGAAGTGGATTTTTCGGAAGAGGCAGCACCTGGCGTTATTATATTCCCATGCAATTCTTCAAATAAAGTAAACAGTGGTTTATTATTTTCCAGCTCATTCAATACCGTTTTCATAATAGTGGTGGTTCGCTGGTCAGGCGCCAGTTTAATACCCACACCATTTTCTTCAATCCAGTCGGGAAAATCCGGCGCAAATAATCTAAACTCACCGGTTTTGCCTTCCATGTTCATCAAGATTCCTTTCACTGGTTCTTCACCTGAAAAAAAACATTCAATGGCCGCACCATCCCTGAACAGGTTGGTCTCTGCCGGAAAATTAAGCCTGAATGTAATTTCAGGATAATCAGCGTAGCCAAAATTTTTACGGGTAACTACAATTGGATGCAGCGCCAACCCCTCTGCCTTCAATGCTTTTAGGGTATGCTGCTGATCAAGACTAAACCTTTTTACCTGTTCCTTTTCTTCCAGGTCTATCCAATGCAATAACTTTTTTATATACGGATGTGTTGCCGGCATGCGGTGAAAATAGGACGCCTGAGAATAATAAAAAAATATGAGGAAGACAATTTCGCTCCGCCGAAGGGGAACAATCATTTATTGATTAAACATATGCATTGCAAGCAAATTCAACTGCATACCTTTATGCCAGCAATTTTAATTTTTACCTATGGAGAAGACCTATTCAAAGGATACGCCTTTTACATTAAAGCAGGAGTTGGTGCACAGCATGATTCACGCTTTTGGAATGCTGTTCGGTATCATCAGCATACCTATCCTCACTGCGCTGGCGGCAAAAAATGCCAATATCCCTGGAATTGTGGGCGCCAGTATTTATGGTTTTTGTTTTTTGATGCTGTTTAGTTTTTCAACCCTGTATCATGGGTTTCAACAACCACAGGTTAAAAGAGTGCTGGAAAATATTTGATCACATCAGCATTTATTTTTTGATTGCAGGAACCTATACGCCTTTCCTGCTTATTTATCTCAACAACACATTTGGCATTACATTGTTGTGTGTTTTATGGGGCTTAACTGTGCTGGGCATTTTTTTTAAGATATTTTTCACGGGGCGCTTCAAAGCAGTTTCTAACATCATTTATATAGCAATGGGATGGATGCTGGTAACAGGCGGAAAGCGGTTTTTTACTGAACTTCCAACGAATGTTTTAATCTTTATTATTATTGGCGGTGGTTTGTATAGTATTGGAATTATCTTTTACCTGTGGCAAAAATATTCATGGCACCATGCGGTTTGGCATTTTTTTGTGCTCGCTGCTGCTGTTTGTCATTATGTGGCGGTGTTGCTGGCGGTATAAATGCAAACTACCAGGTAACGGAACCGCCTGGTGCGTCAATTTAATTTAATGCTTCCCCTCTCGCAAATCCAACGGTATCACGATATAGTTGCGGCGATACGTCTGCGTTGGTTTTAAAAAAGCGGCTGAAATAAAATTCATCGTCAAAGCCAAGCTCCCAGGCAATCGTTTTTACGGGTTTGGAGGTGAGATACAACTCGCGTTTGGCTTCAATGATAATGCGTTCTGCGATTAAATGCGTGAGTGTTTTATTGAAGAAAGTTTTTGTGATTTTACCCAATGCCTTCGGCGTAATATTTAGCAGATTTGCATATTCGTTGGGCGCATGCTTTTTGCGGTAATGCGTTTCAATGGCATCTTTTAGTTGTTGCAGAACCGGCGGTTCTTTTTGCCGGAGTAATTGTTGCTGTTCTGTTGGCAATTGGTCTGTCTTCGACCGCGAAGCAGTAATCAAAAATATTTTCAACCAGGAAATGAGCATGTCGTATTGCGCCATTTCCGTACGCTGTACTTCCATTTTCATTTGTTCTGACAGTTGCAGTAATTGTAACAATGTATCTGCCTGCAAAGCGTGGAAAGGAGGCTTGTAAATCGTATTGAATAAAACGCCGTTGCAGGCCACTTCTTTATGATGCCGGTGAATACAAAAAAAATCAGGATGAAAATTGATGGCTATTCCGGTAAAATCCGTTTCTGCAGTAACCAGGAAAGGCTGATAAGGCGCAAAACACATCAACACGGGACCGGTAAATCCGTATTCATTAAAATCCGCTTTTATTTTTCCTTCGCCTGCAGTCACCACCAGCATCGTATAATAATTCATGCGCTGTAAATGATCGAACATGCTGTTATCCGAAAAAGAAAATATTTTAAACGCCAGGTTGCCCGTTTGCGGATCTGTTAGTGTGAAAGCTGTTTGCATTTGCTGGTTTAAAGAATAGTTTTATATGAACTTTCTTTCTTTTTCTTTTATGGGGAGGTCATTGATACTGGCAAACCTTTTACACATCAGGCCGTTGTCATCAAACTCCCACAATTCATTGCCGTAACTGCGGAACCACTGACCATCATCATTGTGCCATTCATACTCAAAACGAACGGCCATGCGGTTTTCGCGAAAACCCCATAACTCTTTTTTTAATTTATACTGATGTTCTGTTTTCCATTTGCGTGTAAGAAATTGTTTTATTTCTTCGCGGCCGTTAATAAATTCAGTTCGGTTGCGCCATTCGGAATCAACGGTATAAGCCAGGCAAACTTTTTCGGGGTCTTTACTGTTCCAGGCATCTTCTGCCAGCTGTACTTTTTGTAAAGCCTTTTCCATCGTAAATGGCGGCAATGGTAATTTTTGTTCCATAAAATAAAGATAAATAGATTTTGAACCACAGGGAACACCGGGGATAATATAAGGACTTTTATCGTGGATAACCATTGAGGGAATACACGGAGAACCATCTGCGATGCATGCGGATCCGCCTGAAATTGTGAGCGCTGTAAAGGAAGAAAGAATGTTGCGAAGCAATACCCCGTGTATCGCCTCAATGTACAATTCAACGATCTAAAAATATAGAATTTTTCCTCTGTGCCTCCTGTGTTAAAAGAACTAAGCGGTGGCGGTTTCATTTATTTCAACAGCCACTGGAAAATCAATTGGAACCTGTGTAAGGTTATGCAAATAATTCATGGCAATCTTATCGCTCACCTGCAATATCACATCCACTAAATTTCCATTACTATAACCGGCTGCATAGAATGCCTGCAGGTTGTTATCATCAACATGGCCTTTATTTTCCGTAATGTCTTTGGCAAGTGTAACAAGCGCGTTTAGCTTTCCATCACTACTATTCCCGCCGCGTAAAAGAATCGTTTCCCCTTCGCTAAATCCATTCATCTTGCCCAAAAGCGTGTGGGCACGCTGGCAATACCGGCAACCATTTACCTGGCTCACCACCAGGTTAACTGCTTCTTTTTCTTTGTTTGACAACGATGTTTTTGCGCGTTGGAAGGCGAGATAACGGCTCAGACCATTCTCAGAATATGCAATGGTTGCATATAGATTTGGCACCATGCCCAGCGCTTTTTGCAATGCATCAAAATTGGCTTGATTTTGTCCGGAAACTTCATCTCTTGACGGAACTTTAAACGATTTCATATTTTTTATCTTTTTTTGTTGTTATTAATGATACAAAGATGACATCAGCACGGTCATATAAGAATAGCATATTGGCGCAAAGTCATGGACAATTTTCCCGCTTGCGCAACCGGGCACAAAAAAGCCGTTCCGGGTAGTGGAACGGCTGTACGAAAAATAGAGGGTATTAATCTTTTATAAAACGGATGCTTGTTTTGTCAGCAAGTACCTGGGCAATATAAACGCCTTTTGGCAATGCTGAAATAGAAACGGTCTGGCGCTGCTGCGATAATTTTATTTTTAATACCACCGCACCGCTGATATCAATAATTTGAAAGTCCTTTGGCACGTTTGTCATGTCCGATGTTACTACAATTGAAGTAGAAGCCGGGTTCGGTGACAACTGCATTAGGGAGGCATCAATGTGAATATATTTTGTATCGCTATAAACAAATTTGCCATCCTTATCAAACTGCTGCAAGCGATAGAAGATATCCCCAACGCCCGGGGACTGGTGAACAAACTGGTATTTCTTTTTTACAGAACTATTGCCTGCTGCAGCGACTGCTCCTATACGGTTAAATTGAACAGCATTTGTACTATACAATACATCAAAATAATCAGAATTGCTTTCTGATTCAGTAGACCAGTTTAGCGTTACGGCAGTTCCTTTTTTTGTAGCGGTAAAGCCGAGGCCTGTTACCGGCAATGCAGAACTAATAGACAAGGTGCGGTTGGCGCTGAGGTAAACCAATGGATCAGAAGACAATCCCCCATATTCTACTACATAACCAAGTGTACCGGTATTAGAAAGATCGTTCCATTTACCCGGTGTAGCACCAGAAGAAAACAGTTCAGCATAATTTTCGTTTGAACCTGTATTGTTTGGTTCGCCTGCATTCCAGTTCACATAACGGCCGCTTACTGCAACAGGTGAATTATTACCAGTAGAAAACTCAGTTCCTATTTCACCTGCCGGCCCCGTAACCCAGTACCAGTTGCCTTCTGAAAGTGTTTGGTTTGAATAAGTAGTTGCACCCGTAGCTGAATTGATATAACTGTAATCATCACTTGCACCTATCCATGCATCTGCAGATAATTTCTGGCGGATAAAATCATTTTCTGCGCTTGTCGTTACCGTAGTAAGATAACCATTGAGGCCGAGATATGTTTTAGCGGCGGCGGCAGTTTTCGCGGCTGTCCAGGTACCAGTTGTGCTTACATATTCATAGAAGTGCCCATTGGTAAATGCAACCTGGCTGCCCGCTGAGAAAGTAACGGTGCGGTTGCCAAGTGCCGAAGAACTTGAATTGAATTTTACCGTTCTCAGCAAAGCCTGCCAGTTAGCGGCGGTAGTTGTTCCGGTAAAGGACAATACACCGGTTGTGGTGTTGTAGGCTCCTGCTGTAACACCTGTTGGCAAACCGCCTGAATAGGATAATACGTCACCTGTCTGAAAGAAGCCGGAAACAGTTACTCTCATGTCTGTGATGTTTCCGTTGCTGTATAGTAAAAGGTTTTGATCAACAAAGGCGGCAGGCGCAGCCAGTATATATGATGCAGCCGCTGCCGTGGTTGTTAACTGGGTTGCAATCATGACAATATTGCGACTATAGGTAACTGTTACAACCGGGTCACCCGTCATGCCACCATATTCTACTACATAACCAAGTGAGCTGGAGGTGCCATCCAGGTCGTTCCATTTACCGGTGCCGGTGCTGGAATATATCTCTCCTGAATTTTCACTGCTCCCGGAATTGTTAGGCTCACCGGGATTCCAGTTCATATAACGGCTGCTAACAGAAACGGGTGACGAATTCATATTAGAGAATTGCGTTCCAATTTCACCTGCAGGGCCTGTTACCCAATACCACTTTCCTTCCGACAGCGTTTGACTGGCATACGTTGTTGTTCCTGTGGCGATATTGATCTGCGTATAGTCGTCACTGGCGCCAATCCAGCCATCGCCTGCAATTTTTTGCTGAATAAAATCATTTTCACCCTGGGAAGTAATGGTAGCAAGATACCCGCGCATACCAAACAGCGTTTTTGCGGCGGCATTTGCTTTTGCAGTCGCCCATGAAAAAGATCCACTTATAAATTCAAAGAAATGGTTATTCCCGGAATAAGAAATAGCCGTTCCAAGATTAAACAGAATGGTACGTTGCAGCGCAGAAGCCGCGGTAGTGTTGAACGTTACTGTGCGTAACAATGTTTGATATTCTGCTGCTGTTCCCGTTCCGGTAAACGTTAATACACCAGAAGTAGCATTGTATAATCCGGTTACGGCAACAGGTTTACTGGCAGCATCGAACCCCAATACGTCGCCACTGGCAAAATTGGTGGAAATGCTTACCCGTGCTCCGTCCAGGCTCAGCCCGCTCGTTATCGCAAGTGAGTTGTCTACAATAATGGCAGGTGCATTGTTTGCAACAGAAGTTGATGCGCCGGCGCCGGTAAATGTTACCTGCGCAAATGAATTAATGCTAAAAAGAGCAAAGAGAATAACTAAAAGGTTTTTCATTACGTTTGGGGTATTGTCGTTTAAAGATTTGATATTGACATTAAAATTATTTTATATGCTTATATATACCAATAGGCAATTACTCTTATCATACATCTGCCATACATCGGGTAAACAATTGTATTCCGCTGCAATGCAATACCACAAAGGGTTTCATCGCATATCGGCTTATCCTGCAAATAAAAAATAACTAATAACATCTATAGGATATTGATCAGTATCAAATTAAATTTTTGTAACTGTGCAATATATCATGGTCTGAATGTTTTTTTAAATATGGCAGGAATAATAAACCACGCGCCTGTGCAGGTGTTATCTGAAACCTGGAATAGCAAAAACACTTATCTTTAAAGGCAAGTATTTTGATGATTTAATTGATTTTTTTTCCCAGCCGGTAGAATGCTGAGGCCCGTTCCCAACCAGTGAAACATTGCGCCAGCCCGCTGAATTTTTTGGATGATTTAAATTCATTTGAACTGCAAAGCCTTCAAAGCTTAATGTCCGGCAGACGTTGGTGAAACCATTTTCTTGCGTGTCCATTTCAACCAATACATTCTGTGTTGTTCCTGGCAATATATACCGTACTCTCAAAAATGATATATTGATTGCGGACAGGCGCCGGTAGCAATGACAATAAAAAACAAACAATTAAAAAAACAAGTTGCGTGCATGAAAAAATGAGGAAACTGAAGCTATATTGAACGCTATGCCTTTTGCTTATCCTGGCATAAAACAGGCAACGCGATAAGCAGATATTTTTGGCATGCATCTTTACTTAACGTATCTTTTGGATCTAAATCTTTTAACATGATGAAACAACAACCAAAACAAATTCTTGCGGCAATTGCAGCGCTGCTTTTTGTATCTTTTGCCGTTATCAGTTGCAACAACAGTGCTGACACTTCGAAAATGGGCACCGACAGCACTACAATGGATACCAGTAAAATGGCCGCTCCTTCGATGGATACTATTAAAAAGGTTGATACTACAAAAATGGACACCGCTACAAAAAGGCCTATTAAAGTTTCAAGTTAAGAAACTGTGACGCCTTTTTACAATCAACGAATTTTTATTTTATTACGGGAAAAGATTAGTTTGATGGATCTTTCATTTTAATTTTCCTTGTTGTCAGCCTGATACTTGTGTCAGGCTGATTGTTTTTATTACCGGTTAGTTTTTCCATCAGCCAGTGTTCAATGCGGTGATGAGCCGGAATAATAATTGCGGCGATCGCTACAAAAATGAGTATTTCAAAAATAGGTGCGTGCCCGGTGAAGGCGAGTACATATGGGTGAAGGAGCAGGGTCAGGTATTCAAATGAAATCAGTAGTGAAAGCACGCCCAGCGCCCGTATAATGCGGGTATGTATTTTTATCCGGCTAAGTAAAAGTGTGAAAATAAAAAAGCCCGGAATGAATATGCCAATAAAAAGCAATTGCAATTGCTGATGCCGTTCCTTGGCAGCAATCTTTTTATTCTCTTCTATTTCAAGTTGCCTTAGCTGTTCATTGCTGGAGAGAATCTGCAATTCCCGTATTTTTTGCTTGCTATAAATGGCATTGTTCAAATCCTGTACATGATTTACATATACAAAGGCGCTGTCTGTATTTTTGTTGTTTTTATAATGATTGGTCAGGAACACGGCAGCCTCGAGTTCATGAGAAAGAAAATCGCCTTTCCGGGCGATAATAAGCGATTGTTTTGCAAAATAGGTGGCAGAATCCTTTTTATTTAACTGTTCGTATAAACTTGCAAGTCCCAGCTCTGCCTCACAGAGTATTTCGTCATCATTGGTCTCGCGCAGCCCGGCGATAGCGCCCAGGTAATTGTTTAATGCTTCCTGATAATTGTTTTTTTTGAGATAGCTGTGTCCTAGTCCTGTCATAGACGTTGCAATAAAATCTGCATCATGTTCTTTTCTTGCCAGATCGAGGGACTGACTGAAATACCGGTAAGAAGAATCTGCAATATCCATACGGTCGTATGCGTCACCAAGATTTAAAAGAATAAAGTATTTCATCTCAGCAACGTTATTTTTCTGAATAACGGAATCAGCCATGTAATAATATTTCAACCCATTCGTATATTCTTCCTGCATGGTATATACAACACCAATATTCATCAGTACGCTTGCCAGGTTACGGGGAATGTCTCTTTTTTCATCCAGCCGCAATTTTTCAAAATATAATTTGAGTGCATCGGGATAGTTACCCATTTTGAAAAATGCATTCGCCATAATACCCAGTGATCTTGATTGTCCTTCTATATATTTAATGTCTTTTGAAATGGACAAGGCTTTTTGGGCTATATCAAAAGCAGAATCGGGCTTGTAATTGCTAATAACCTCCGCCATTTGCCAGGTCAGCCGCACCCGGCTGGTATCATCTTTTACGGTAAGCAGTAGTTTTTGAAGGCTGTCTGCTTTTGATTTTTGAGCAACCAGGGTTGTAGTACAAAAAATACTGATGATGAAGATGCAATACTTTCCTGCCAACTCTACGCACGAATAAGAAATGAGCCTCATCGAAAATGTTTAAGGGGTAAAATTTATGATGCTAAATGTACTTATTAATATGCTTTCGCCAGCAGTTTACCAGTGAAAACCTCGTTTTGTTGCAAGAAAACCCGGGAAGTATGAATGAGTAACCTGATTAATAAATGCCTGCGTATATTGCGTATAATTTTTCTCGGGTCAAATGGTTTTATTAACCCATAGCTTTAGCCGGGAGATATGATCAAAATTGAGGATTCGGCTTTAGCCAAAATTCGCCTTAAAACCACGGTTATGCTGACACTCAAATAATTATTTAATAATGAACAGACTATATTTCTGGTGTATCATTTGTATTTTTTTTACGGTCGCCTGCAACAACAATAGCGAAAATAAAACAGCCACAACCGCCGCGGATACAGACCGTACTACGGGGCTTATTCCATATACGTTAATAAAAAGTTTTCCGCACGATACCAATTCTTTTACGGAAGGCTTACTGGTGCATAACGGCAAGCTGCTGGAAAGTACCGGCCATACGGATAGCTATGAAAAATCAAGATCTTTGTTTGGCGTGCTGGATACCGTTAGTGGCAAGATTGATATCAAAGCAGAAATCGACAAAGAAAAATATTTCGGGGAAGGCATTGTTGTTTTTAAAGACAAGATATACCAGCTTACCGAGACGAACGAAATTGGTTTTGTATACGATGCGGTAACCTATAAAAAGCTGGGCGAAGTAAAATATAAAGGCGATGGATGGGCGCTCACGACAGACGGTACCACTATTATGATGAGTAACGGATCCAGCAATATCATTTACCGGGATGCTGCAACATTTGCGCCGGTGAAAACACTCAATGTTACAGACGATAACGGCCCCGTTTCAAATATTAATGAACTGGAATTTATCAACGGTTTTATTTATGCCAATGAATGGCTGACAAACTACATCCTCAAAATAGATACATCGACCGGAAGGGTAGTGGGTAAGCTGGATCTTTCTGCCCTGGCTGCAGACGCTAAAGCAATTTATGCCGGCGCAATAGAAATGAACGGAATTGCTTTTGATGCT
>JBDUAY010000649.1:0-2643 GCA_040004415.1 Bacteroidota bacterium
AGTGTTAGCCAGGGTTCTATTGAAGTAGCGATCGGCTTTTTACCTGTTTGTTCTGTTTCCATAATAATATTTCATTCCCTGGAAAGTTACGAATTACAAATTATTACAAAGAGGAGATTTTATTTGAATTGACAACTATCTTAGCATAGCAAACAATATAAATAGCATGAAGAAAATACAATGGGGTATTATTGGCTGCGGAGATGTCACCGAAGTAAAAAGCGGGCCAGCATTTAACAAAGTAAATAATTCTCAGTTAGTTGCTGTGATGCGCCGCAACGGAGCGAAGGCTGAAGACTATGCGCGCCGCCATGGCGTACCCAAATGGTACGATGATGCGCAGCAATTAATTGATGACCCGGAAGTGAATGCCATTTATATTGCAACACCACCGCAATCGCACGAAGGGTATACCATGCGGGCCTTCAAAGCGGGCAAGCCGGTATATGTAGAAAAGCCAATGTCGGTCAACGGTGCTGCTGCCGCGCGCATGTTACAGGCAGCTGTTGATACAAACATGAAACTATCGGTTGCCCATTACCGTAAGGAGCAGCCGCGTTTTAAAAAAGTAAAAGCTTTACTGGATGCAAATGAAATAGGAACGGTGCGGATGGTAAACCTGCAATTGATTCAACCGCCGCAATCTTCACTGGTTGCCAAAACAGATGAATTTTGGCGGGTAGATCCGGCGGTATCCGGTGGCGGGTTATTTCATGATCTTTCGCCGCACCAGTTAGACCTGGTGCAATTCTTTTTTGGCGATTATGAAAAAGCGGCCGGTTTCGCCATTAACCAGGCAGGATTATACACGGCTGATGATCTTGTAATGGGAAATATATTTTTTAAAAGTGGTGTTGTGTTCAATGGTTGCTGGTGTTTTACCGGCGGAGAAAAAGAGGAGAAAGATTTGGTAGAGATTATTGGATCCGCAGGAAAAATTAGTTTTTCTGCATTCACAACACATCATATTACCATCAGCAGAAAAGGAGAGGAGGAGGTGATTACATTTGACGAGTTGCCGCATGTGCAGCAACCGATGATTGATGCCGTAGTAAAATATTTTTTGGGTGAAGGGCCGAACCCATCAACCGCAGAAAGTGCTGTTGCCACCATGCGCATCATTGATTCTTTTACAAAAAAATAATCAAAGCAATCAATTGTGAAAGACAAACCTGCATCCTGGAAACTATCCTGCTTAAATAAATGAAAATAGCGCCCGATAAATGGAGACATTTTTTTGTTGGAATTGCCATGGGCGCAACACTGCAGCTCACCGGCTGGTGGCTCATGCCCGCACATCTTTATTGGGCAACAATTATTGCTTTTATTATGGTAATCTTTATCAGCTATGGATTTGAACTCTTTTCAAAGTTTACAGGTATAGGCAGGTATGAATTCATGGACGCGGTAGCCGCTATCATTGGCGGTATCATTGGAATGGCTGTAATATGGCCCTTAATTATTGCTGACCGGTAAATTAATCCACAAAAATTAAACGAGCAATGCCTGCGTATTTTACTCCACGGTTTTGTTTTATCATTCTGCTTTTTTCTGCCATAGAAGTTAAAAATTCAGCTGACTGGTAATGAAAATGTACTGGCATCATTTTGCTGCTTTTGTGATAAACGAAAATTATGGGAGATACAAAAAACCTGGGCCAGCAGGAAGCACTGGAAGAAATACAAGCATTGGTAAAAGAAATAGACACGTGTATGTTTTGTACGTACAGTGGCGGCAAACTGAAGTCCAGGCCGATGTCTGTAAGAACCATTGATGAAGAAGGAACATTGTGGTTTTTGTCTGACCGCAACAGTGACAAGAACAGTGAAATTAAAATTGATAGCAATGTTGATTTGCTGTTTGCGGGCGGTCATGAAAAATACCTCGCCCTGCATGGTGAAGCGGAGATTTCATTCGACAAGGCGAAGATCAAAGAACTTTGGAACCCTATCATTAAAATTTGGTTTCCCGGCGGTGTGGATGATCCAGCTATCAGTGTAATTAAAGTGAAGTACGATGATGGCTATTATTGGGATACCAAACACGGCCACATGGTATCATTGCTCAAAATGGTAAAATCTTTGGTAACAGGTACTTCAGGTGATGATGGCATTGAAGGATCCCTGAAAGAATAATGTTTTAACGATATAACTGAAAGCCCGTTATAAAATATAGCGGGCTTTTGTTTTATGGGAACGGATTTATTTTGAGAATTGAAAATATAATGTGAAATTTTGAGATGAAATTTCATAATTATTATGTTTATATGCTAACCAACTCTTCAAAAAAAGTACTTTATACCGGTGTCACCAATGAACTGTGTCAGCGTATTACGGAACATTATCTTAACCGGGGAACCGCTAAGTCATTTGCAGGCAAGTATTATTGTTATTGGCTGGTCTATTACGAGCATCATGTCTACATAAATGAAGCCATCGCAAGAGAAAAGGAAATAAAAAATTTGGTTCGATCTGAAAAAGATAAACTTGTAAACAGTTTTAATCCAACCTGGCTGTTTCTGAATAAAGAAGTATGTGATGGGTGGCCGCCGCCGGCAGATGCAGAAAGCAGGTGATAATTTTTCATGACGAGCTTTTATTACTCGCCCGCTGTCGTTCTGCAAAGCATCCCGCGACAACTTTA
>JBDUAY010000650.1:0-2640 GCA_040004415.1 Bacteroidota bacterium
TCATTGATCACCGGGTTATCAGGATTGTTATTGATATCAACAACCGGCGCGTAATTAACTTGTATACCGGCACGCTTGCATTGTTCCCCTACTATTTTTCCATATTGATAAATAATTGTTGGATCTGACATTGCACCCAGCATCATCTGTCGCGGTAATCCGTCTACGCTATCCATGCGCATACCAACACCGTTTTCTCCATCGATACAGATCATGAGCGGTGTTTGCGCAATTGATTGAAAATAATTAACAAAATTGGCTTGCGTTATGGGGCCGCCCTGGAACAAACATATACCGCCAACATTGTATTTGCGGATAGCATCTTCAACTTCTTTATCATGAAAAACAACCTCTGTTTTTGCAACATTGCCGCTGGAAAGGCGGACGATCATCAGCTGACCAATTTTCTGATCTTCACTGAGCGTCTTAAAAACACTATCAACCCATTGATTGGCCGGCAGTGCAGAATTATGCTGGGCGATTACCGTTAACTGGATACCCATTGCAAACAGGAGAAAAACTTTCTTCATGATAATAACTTAATTGTGATTCGGTTACAAATTAAGAAGAAATACACAGATAGGACGAATAGAAAATTGTTTGTAAATTTGACGTATGTCGATAGCTGATAAATATCGCCCGCAATATAAATATGAAGATTATCTTGTATGGGAAGGGCGCTGGGAGCTGATTGACGGTATGCCCTATGCCATGAGCCCTGCACCTGCTGCGGATCATCAAAAGATTAATGGCAGACTTTGGTCGATTTTTGAAAACGCATTGCAGGCAGGCTGTGATAAATGTGAGGCTTATTTGCCGATTGATTGGAAAATTAATGAAAACACCGTTATTCAACCAGACCTGGTAATCGTATGCAGTAAATTGAAGAAAAAATACCTTGATTTCACACCGTCTGTTACAATAGAAATTTTATCTCCGTCTACTGCATTAAAAGATCGCCATGAAAAATTTGAATTATATGAACAGGAAGGTGTGCAATATTACATTATTGTCGATCCGCAGTTTAAAAAAATAGAAATTTATCAGTTGAAAAAAGGAAAATATCAGCTAACTAATATTCCTTCCGCCAATGCTGAATTTACGTTAAAGGGTGGTTACCAGTTTTCTATAAATTTGGATAGTATCTGGAATCCAGTCAGAAAGTAATCCTCTCTCTTCCCAAATTATTTAGTCTTATTTTTGCGGTATAAATACAGAAAAGGTTTTGACAGATATCATTCAATTACTGCCCGATAATATTGCCAACCAAATTGCAGCAGGTGAGGTCATTCAGCGCCCCGCGAGTGCCGTGAAAGAATTAATGGAAAATGCGGTGGACGCCGGTGCCACAGAAATAAAACTGTTTATTAATGATGCGGGCAAAGCGCTCATTCAGGTCATAGACAACGGTAAGGGTATGAGCGAAACCGACGCCCGTATGGCTTTTGAACGGCATGCGACTTCCAAAATCTCCAATATAGAAGACCTTTTTAAAATAAAAACCATGGGTTTTCGTGGTGAGGCACTTGCTTCCATTGCGGCGGTGGCCCAGGTAGAACTTAAAACAAAAAGAGCAGAAGATGATGCAGGCACCTGCATAGAAATTGAAAACAGCCAGGTTACCAAACAGGAGCCCATTGCAGCCAACACAGGCACCAGCATTGCCATGAAAAACGTTTTCTTTAATGTGCCTGCCCGCAGAAATTTTTTAAAAAGCAATGCTGCAGAAACACGCCATATCATTGATGAATTCATCCGTGTATCAATGGCATTCCCGGAAATATTTTTTTCCCTGACCACCAACGGGCAGGAAGTTTTTCATTTGGAGAAAGGCAGCCTTAAACAACGCATTGTACAAATACTGGGGAACAATTATAATTCAAAACTGGTCGCCGTACAGGAGCAAACTGACTACCTGAATATTTATGGTTTTGTTGGCAAGCCGGAGACCGCAAAAAAAACCAGGGGCGATCAATATTTTTTTGTCAACAACAGGTTTATAAAAAGCGCATATCTGAATCATGCAGTAATGAACGCCTTCCGGGATATTATTACGGCAGATAGTTTTCCTGCATACGTATTGTTCATAGATTTGGATCCGGCACAAATAGATATCAACGTACACCCCACCAAACAGGAAATAAAATTTGAAGACGAAAAAATTGTGTACGCGTTTATACATGCAACTATTAAACATGCGCTGGCACAATTTAGTATAACGCCCACGCTGGAGTTTGATCTCGATATAAATATTCAGCAACTGGATGCTGTATCAAACCCTTTTACGCAGGATAAACAAGCCGCTGCTACTTCTTCTGAATTGTATAAAAATTTTACACAAAAAAATCAGGCCCACTTTTTAGCGCCTACTAATAAAAGTGAATTAAAGCATTGGCGTGATTTTTATGAAAGCCCGGGCACCCTTTCACAACCACCAAAATTTGAATCATTATTAGATAGTATTAAAGACCCGGAAGCAACAGATGAGCTGGAAAATGATCAGCGGTCAGGCAATAATGATCCCGGTTTCCAGGTATTGAATGATGTTCCATTATTGCAGTTGCACCAGGCGTATATTGTTGTCTCTACTACCCGTGGTTTTATTTTGGTTAGCCAACAACTGGCACACGAACGTGTTTT
>JBDUAY010000242.1:0-8793 GCA_040004415.1 Bacteroidota bacterium
TAGGGCCGGGTGTTCCATCAGCAGCACGCACCTCGTCTCCATATGCTGGATAAAAAATTGGGTTAAATGCCTCGTGCTGATCGTAATTAGAAGTTGACTGGGCAAAGCTTCCGGCAGGGAAAAATGAAAGCAGGAAGCCAACCAGTAAAAAACGGTTAAATGAAACCATATAAAATATTTATTTTGTTATGTATCAAAATTAAATCAATTGTGCTAAATAACCTTAGTTGTCTCAAACGGTTCTACCTGGCTTTTCGCTCCTCTCTGACTTTAAGGCTCAAACGTCTTCTGCACAAGCGCAGGCCGCCGTTTAAATGATTTTTATGGTTGATTTTTTCATGAAAATTTAATCTGTTTGCCATGTACCAATCATTATAAACACTTAGCTCTTATCCGTACTGCTGTTAATATATCGCAGTACATTTTCCGGCCTTCCAGGCAACAGATATACCGGGAATAAATTTTACCATTCAGTATTTACATAGTGCAGCCTGCCATTAAAGCTGGCGGAACCTTAATTTTGTAAGCAGGCAGACAAAAACAATTGTTGCAAGATGATAAATGAATTGATTGATGCTGATGCTGATAACAAAGCTGCATTTACAACGAGGGAGAAATATGCAAGTGAAGGTAAAAGCCTGTTTTGAGTTTAATACAAATTAATAAAAAGTAAAAATGGAACTATTAAAATCGCACAATCCTGCTTTAATACTTGTTGATATTCAAAAAGGGTTTGATGATATAGCATATTGGGGTGGAGAAAGAAATAATCCGGATGCAGCGCAAAATGCGGCTGGATTGTTATGGCTATGGCGCAAAAATAATTTTCCACTTTTTCACGTTCAGCATTGTTCATCTAACCCAAAGTCTTTATTGCACGAAACAAACAAAGGAAATGAATTACTAGATATCGTAAAGCCATTGCAGGGCGAAACGGTTATCAAAAAAAATGTAAACAGTGCTTTTATCGGTACAGATTTAAAAGATCGCCTGGACAATGCCCGGATTACGCACGTGGTGGTAGTTGGTTTAACGACCGATCATTGTATTTCAACTACCGTAAGAATGGCTGGTAACTTTGGCTTTACAACGTTTCTTGTTTCGGATGCTACAGCTACTTTTAACAAAAAAGGAACAGATGGACAACAATTTTCAGCCAGTATAATACATGAAACAGCATTGGCAAGTTTACAGGGTGAGTTTGCCACCGTTGTGCCAACAGCATTTGTAAAAGAATGCCTGCGATAGATTTCCGTTTACAGGTCTAATTTAATTAAGCCAGTTGCCACTTACGCCGGCACAATACGTTGCGGTAACAGCTAATCAAAGTAAGTTCAACATTCCATCGGAAAGCTTTATCCTTACATGCGGATTAGCATAAAACTTACCTGCAGGATGTACTTCTTTAACGGCCTTATGTTCCGCCGAAAAAACATCTTCTTATCACTGATAACATCGCGCCGCGCCTGTTTGCAAGGCAGGTTCACAATCAGATCTTTAAAACACCCATTGCCACTGTATCCATGATTTTGCGTCCGCTACGTTTACCATATCATAAGTAAGCTTATCTTCTTTAAGTATAAGATAGAAACCTGCAGGTTCTGCAATTTTTTGCCGCAAAGACGTATACGTTGCCACCGCAGCTGCAGGCACGGTTCCCAGGGTTCCCAGGAACGGAAAAATAACTGTTCCGCCTGCGGTAAAATTGGGTGGGCGGTAAGCTGCGCCAAAAGCAATAGTGGCCTGCCCGTTAACAGCAAGAATAGGAGAAACCAAATCGTAATTGATGCCACCACTTACGCCAAATTCCGGCCAAAATATAGAGAAGCCTGCGTAATTAGCCAGCGACGACACTTTAAAAGCATCATCAACCCCATTAACATGAAAATTGCTGGTTGAAACCCAGTACTCGCCAATATTCACAGCTTTGTTCCACCAGGCCTTTGGTGCAGTGATATCATTTTTCAAAGGTGCAATATTGCCCGCGATGGTGGCTGCTGTTGTTCCGTTAATATTTGCGGTAAGCACCGATGTTCCTGCATTCCATACAAGATTATTAAAACTGCTTACCACCTGGTTGCCGATAGACAACGGTGTTACCAGGTTAACACTGGTTGCGGTAAAATATAAACTGCTATTGGCAGATTGTACATTTCCCGTACCATCAAGCCAGTTGATATCAACTGATTTTGCACCACCTAAACCAGGGGTCATTTCAAAAACGGTTGTACCGCCGGTAACGCGTTTAAAATAATTTAGAATCTTGCCCCAGTTAATTATATTAGCCTTTAGTGCCCCGGCATAATATGCATCATGCTGATCTTTTGTTGCTTTTACCAGTACAGCACCTGCACTATTTAAATTACCTGTTAAGTGAATCGTATCACCCAATTTGGCAGCGTCTATATTATCCGCAAAGGAGAATTCGAAATCGGTACCCCAGCCATATCCAAAACCAAAGGGGCTTTTAGAAACATTTGGATCAGGATCGCATGGTACATGCAGATAACTGTATGTATCAAAAATAAGTGCGGGCCTTTGTAATGATTTAACGCGGAAGTCTGAGGTTTTTGGAACCGCTGCCATGCTGGTATCAAAATCGGAAAACATGGTTACTTTGTTGCTGTCGGTAAACTGCATATAGTACGCAAATGAAGCTACCGGACCATCCTGGCTTACGCCCTGGTTAAAGGCAGTGCCAGTGGTCGTTTCTATCATTATCCAGCCGTATGTTGACTGGGTCAGTTTATTTTGATATGCAGCCATCGCTGCCGATACTCTTTGATCGGGCGTTTGGCCACCTATGGTATCGTCGTACGTTTTTTTGCACCCCGCCATCATAATGGCCGCTGCTAAAAAATATATTGATAATTTTTTCATGCCGGAACAATGTTTTGGTTTACTGCAAATAATTTACAAACGCGAAGCGGCATTTTGCCCTTAATGCATAAAAATCTATATTCCATACCCGCTGAAAATAATCTACTACGACTGCTTCTTTAGCCTTGATGGTTTGATAGCCCGAAGAAGTAGTAGATCCTGCCTGGGTTAATAACTGTTCATATTCATCGTATCCTCCGCTGGGGCCATTCGGCCCGCCGGTGAGCATACTGCTTACCATTTCTACAAAATCTTCGTCTGGCGCGGCCTGGGCATAAGATGTAATAAATCCCATCTGGCGCGCCTGCGCATCAGATATGTTATACCAGTTGCCCGTATAGCCGGTAGAGATAGTTTTAAATGATACAGGATAGAGTACATTTTGGTTAAGAATATGACCAAACTCATGGTGCATTGTATGCATCATCTGTTTAAAATTATTGGAATCTTTTTTCAACCGGCTATATTGATTAACCTGGTATAACAGCATCGCTGTTCCGCCTTCTGCCTGGCCTAAAAAAATAGCGCCATTGGGTAAGTATTCAGCACTGCCTGCGAGCTCCAGTGTTTTTGGGAGGTAATGTCTGAGGAACGCCGTACTGCCAGTTTGCTGCGTGTATGGATTGTATGCTACCGCCAGCAAACCTTTTAACAGCGGAACAACCAGATCTTTATCCGGCGGTGTAATATCACTTGGAAAATCCAGCTGACCTGGCAACCATCTATAGTTAACGGCCACGTTGAATGGAACAGTAAGACTATCCAAAATAAATTTGTCGATATCATCCTGTGCCCAGGTATCTCCACCCAAACCCGGGGGCGCCGTGGTAAGTGGTGTAAAATCATCTTTTACACAAGATGCCAGCACCACAACGGCGAACATCGTGCAACAAAATTTTATGATTGAGGCTACTTTCATACTGTACAATTTGAATAATAATTTTTTTCGTTTTTAATATTAACGGGGGTTTAATGGAACGCCATACTGTGCTGCTTCCACCGGCAACTGCAGAACGCGTCTTTTATCCGTTGGCGCAATGGTTGCTATCACCGTAGAAAAATCACTGCCTGCGTACCTGAGAACAGGACGTTTTAAACGGATGATGTCAAACCATCTTAATCCTTCCTGCATATAGGTAACCCGCTTAAAATCCAATGCGGCCTCAATTAAAGAAAGATCAACAGACAATCCATAAAAACTGGTAGCCTTTGACGCAGTAATATTATTCGCGGTGGAATAGTTTTTTACATTCTTGCTTATCCATGTATTTAAATCATTGATGGCTGCCGTTTGATTGCCGGTTCTTACATACGCTTCGGCCCTGTTCATGAGCACCTCTTCCATGCTAAACAGCGGTGCCGTTCCATAGCGGATGTTATTCCTGGTATCGCCTACATTATATGGATTCCATTTAGGAAAATTAAATACCTGCGGTGTGGCACCGTATGTTATAAGACCATAGGTACCGCCGGTAACATTCGGGCCATTGATAAAATTAGAATTGATACCCTGGCCATAGCCATAGCGGTACGCTGCATAATTATCAAAATAACTGCTTTGCGTTTCCTGCAAAAGGATATTGCCTGGGTCTGCAGATGAATTATATGCAAGTGCCAGCTGGGCATATTGCAGTGTTGCGTAACTAACCACCGGGTTCCTGATAAGCGAAGCAGGATTGGACGTGCCAAATACTGCGGTAGCGTGTGTAATAGCACTGTTATAATCCTGTTTAAACATATAAAACCGGGTAGCAAAAGCGTGCGTGGCCTGTAATGTAAAATGAAATTTAGGCGCCGTGCCGTAAATTTTATCCTGGATAAGAGAAAGTCCACGCAGCAAATCACTTTCTATGTTTGCATATACAGAGGCAACTGTTCCCCGGTTGTATTGCTGAAATACATTGTCCTGCGGCTTTATAACATAGGGAACACCGGGATCAGATGCAGCTGTAGCCGGATCGTACGGTTTTGCAAAAAGTGTTACCAGCATAAAATGCGCATACGCCCTGCATACCAGTGCTTCTCCTTTTTGCGCTGAATAATTTGCCGAATCTGCACCATTGCAATACAACAGCGCCTGGTTTGCTACGGCAATCGCAGTATAACAGGAATCCCAATACGCAACCGGCGAATCAAACTTAACAGTCGTAACATCTTCAAAACGGTAAGCCTGAGAATTTATCTGGTATGATTCAGGATCTGCAGTAGCGGGCGCTGCTCCTTTGTCTTCTGCATTATCGCTCAATGGTTCTGTAAAAGCCATGTAAGTTGCATGCGGATATGCAGAAGTAAGGAGTTGTGTTACCTGGGCCACATTCGTAATCACCGTCCTGTTATCAGGAAGTTTATCGAGTGTTTTATTGCAACCGGCTATACCAATAACCAATGCCGGCAAATATATATATTGAACGAACTTTTTCATGCTGCTAATATTTTTATTTAAATGCCAACTTTTAGCGATAAGGTAATCTGTTTATTTACTGGTAATGCTACGCCCCCGGTATTAAAGAATTCAGGATCCTGGCCATGCAACCGTTTGTCTGAATAAATAAGCCATAAATTATTTCCGGTGACCGATAATGACCCGCTTTTAAATCCGATGCGGCTTATCAAAGACACAGGCACCTGGTAATTGAGTGTAACGGCTTTTAAGCGAACAAAACCTCCATCTGCAACCCGGTCGTGAGAAAAATTATAATTATTGTAGGGGAAAGCAGACTGTTGCTGTAAATTATAACCTGTTGGCTGGTACATCAGCACAGACGGAATATTAGTTAACTTATCATCCCCGGGCAGCTCAAATCTTTTCTTAAATTCATTGGGTAATGCATCCAAATCAGAATAACCAGAACCATAAATAGGCGTAAGCCGTATTTTATTGCCAGCCTGGTAAGTAAGTAAAACGTTTACAGAAATATTTTTATACCTGAATGTATTAAACCATCCACCTGTAATTGTTGGGTCAGACGGACCTTCATATTGCAAATGAGAAGTATTCAGGCTTTGTAAATTATTTTGCGGACTTACAAAACCACTGTCATTCACATATAATGGATAGCCCCATGTGGGATCCAATCCTTTATTACGAAGCGAGAATAATCCTCTTACAGGATACCCCTGCTGTGCACCACCACCCTCGCCTACCAGGGCAAGAATATTGGGTGTGCTTTTCAAATTGGTGATGTTGGTGATATTAAATCCGAAATTAAGTGTACTGGTGATGCCCCAATTCTTTTCTGCTACTATCTTGCCGGTAAGTGATATATCCAACCCGTGCGATTTCATATCTGCATAATTGGCAAACTGGTTCACTTCCCCCCCGATACCGGCTGTTCTTACAAGACCAATCAGATCAAAGCTTCTGCGTCTGTAATAATCTACCGTAAGACCCATTCTTTCATTCAAAAAACCTATATCTGTTCCTGCATTTAGTTCATATTTCTTTTCCCATGTTAAATCAAGATTTTGTAAATGGCGTATGTTGATGGCCGTTTGCTGGTCTGATAAGTTTTGCCTGTAAGTAATCAATGACTGCAGAATGGTAGTGCTGTTAATGGCATTTCCAATACTTGCATTTAAACCATAGCTGGCTTTAAACAGTAAATGGCTGATAATATTCTTATTCATGTCTTTCATGAAACTTTCCTGGTCGGTATTCCATACACCGGCAACCGTCCATGTAGGCAGCCAGCGCGCACCGGAATTTGCGCCCAATCTGTTTGATCCGTCGGTACGTGCGGTACCCATAATAGTATACCGGTCTTTGTACGTATATTGAACGTTACCATAAAATGCTACTGAGCGATCATACTCCGGAAACACTCCGTAATAGGTATTGCTGGTTTCTACCATTTTTTTGAAAAAACGGTAATCAACAAAGGGTGTTCCGCCGGTATTGTACTGATAACCTACGCCAACATCGTTGGCTGTCTGCCTGTCGGTGGAAATATATTCCTGTCCTATCAAAGCGGTGATTTGATGCTCACGATCATTAAAGTTTTTGGCAAACGTAAGGTTGTTTCTGAATGTGTAGCTTGAAAGTGTTCTGTCTGTGCGTTTATAAAAACCGCCATAGGGCAATATAGAAATAGCCTGCGCAAACGGAAGTGAAGGATCCTGGTAAAGAAAAGGATTACTTTGATTAAGGATACTGTTGTAGCCCGGTTGATTTGGATCTCCCACGCGGTATGCATTGGCGGCATTGGCGTTATCAAGCACTTTATGTTCTTCTGTTGTTTTTGCATAACGCAGACCACCTCTGAAATCATACGTTAAGAAAGGACTTATTTTATAAGAAAGGTTGCCCTGCAGCCGTCCATCCAGTAAGTTCAGGTTTGTATAATTGTTTTGTGTTTCGTACAAAATATTAAAAGGAGCAAAATCTTTGGTTGCATAATTATACGATCCATCACTATTGTACGCTGGGAGCGTTCGGCTTGTATTGAGTGAATAACTGAACGGATTAATATCAAAATCTCTCGAAAAAGATCCAATTACCGGATCAGAATTCCTGTTTTCTGTTCCTGAAGTTCTTTGCTGGCGTACATTACCGGATACCAAAAATTCAAAAGACAATTTCTTAGAGACATTATAATTCTGCCGCGCATTAATAATGTAGTCTTTTACTTTGTCTGCTATTGTCCAGCCCGGATCTGTATGGAAGCTGGTAGAAAAATATGATTGTGATTTATCTGACCCGGATGAAATACTTAATGAGTGCTGTTGTGTAACGGAGTTTTTAAACAGGAGGTTAAACCAATCAGTATTTGCATTGGCATATTTCATCAGCCATGCCTGTCTTCCTGCCTGTGTGTTTTGTACAGCAAAATTCCCATTGGCGTCCGGGTATTGTAATAGTTTGGCCAACTCACCATAAATACCCGTATTACGTGCGTTTACCAACTGCGGATAAAAAAGCATTCCTTTTCGCTCGAGCTCTGCATTCAGCGATGTTTGATCTGCAGAATTCATTACATCGTAATTAGCATACGACGGCTTTAGCTGAACACCAAAATTGCCCGTGTAAGAAATAACCGGTTTACCCGATTTACCTTTTTTAGTGGTGATAACAATTACACCATTCATCGCACGTGCGCCGTACAATGCAGCGGCGGATGCATCTTTCAAAATATCAAAGGTCTCAATATCGTTTACATTTAATCCGGCAACAGAAGAGCCGAGCAAGGTACTTGCATCACCGCTGGAGAGTTGCTCGTTCGATACATTTACAATATCCTCCAGCACCACACCATCTACTACCCATAAAGGTTTGTTTTCGCCGTTGATAGAAGTAGCACCGCGGATACGCAGTTTAGGTGCTGTACCAAATGTACCTGATACATTTTGTACAGACACGCCCGCAGCGCGGCCTTCGAGCATACGGCTTATATCAGTAACGCCATCAATTTTAATATCGGCGGCTTTTAGTGTTACCGAGGCACCCGTAAATTTTTTGCGATCAATTTTTTGGAAACCCGTTACTACTACTTCATCTAGCTTAGTAGCACTTTCTGTTAATGAAACAGAAACAATTTCTGATGCCTTTACCTGCACGGTTTTAAAACCAACCATCGAAAGGGTAAGAAAACTGCCTTTCTTAACGCCCGGCAATTGAAATTCACCGTTGTTATTTGTAGTGGTTGTTCTTTTTGCGCCATTCACCTGCACAGTTACACCCGTAAGCCGGTTGCCACTTGAGTCCAAAATAGTTCCTTTTATAGTGATAACTTCTTCTGATGCCGGAACTGCTGGTTTCTGACCAAAACTTACAGACGCTATCATGGTGAGACCCACTACCAGTACGAGTATAACAGGCAGTCTCCTGTTTTTTTTCTGAATACCGGAGACGCTGCGCCCGCGGATAAAAAAGGGCAAAACTGTGCAAATAGCTCTCACACGCATAGTTAGTTTGTT
>JBDUAY010000651.1:0-2625 GCA_040004415.1 Bacteroidota bacterium
ACCCGAGGGTGCAGTTATTCCTAATATCTATTTTAAAGCAAAAGATGTTTCGAAAATAGCTGACACTATGGATATAGGAGAAAGATTTACTTTCGGCCTCGCGTTCAAGAACATAAGTCCCGATGCCTTTGATAGCATCCGCATAAAGCTGTACATACTCGACCATAATAATTTTGTACATAGCATAGTACTTCCTAAAGCGCGGCCATTAATATCAGGCGATTCCATCCAGGTAAATTACCAGATAGATGCCAAAGATTACCCCGGAGCCAATACTTTGTATGTTGGATTTAATCCGGATAACGATCAACCAGAGCAGTACCAGTTTAATAATTTCCTGTACCGCAACTTTTACGTAAGGGTAGATAAAACCAACCCGTTGCTGGATGTGACCTTTGACAACGTGCATATCCTGAACCGCGACATTGTTTCATCAAGACCACATATTCAGATTAAACTTAAAGATGAGTCGAAATTCCTGTTGCTGACAGACACAGCTACCATGACGGTACAGGTGAAATACCCCGACAATACCCTGCGAAGCTATCAGTTTAATACAGACACCTTGCGGTTTACGCCAGCAGTAAACGGCGCTGATAATACGGCCACTATTGATTTTATGCCACAGTTTCTCAACCAGCTGAGTGAGGATGGAGACGTGTACCAGTTAATCATAAAAGGCAAAGATGCCAGTGGTAACACGGCGGGTGCGGGTCAGTATACTATTACGTTCAGGGTAATAACAAAACCTATGATCAGTAACCTGCTGAATTATCCAAATCCGTTTACTACGTCTACAGCATTTGTATTTACGATTACCGGTAGTGAAATACCGGATAATATGAAAATCCAGATACTTACCATTACCGGCAAAGTTGTAAAGGAAGTAACCAAACAAGAACTGGGTACACTTCATATTGGCAGAAATATTACCGAATATAAGTGGGATGGAACTGACCAGTTTGGTCAGCGGTTGGCAAACGGTGTTTATCTGTACCGGTTTGTTACAACCCTCAATGGAAGAAAAATGGATAAGTTTACTGACAATGGAGACAACACTGATAAGTTTTTTAACAAGGGATATGGCAAGATGTATTTAATGAAATAGCAACCATTGGATCTGCCGCTTAAGCTGCATGCTGAACGGTCCGGTCGTGCGAAAAATTCTTACCAGGTACAAATTTAAACAGGCTGCTTTTAAATTCTAAAGCAGCCTTTTTTATTATTATTTTTGAAAATGACCGGAAAACCAAACTATGCGAGATCTATAGGTATTGTCTTTTTTTTTAGTTTGGCCGGTTTTATCCTGTATTATCCAATTATTGGAAATACATTTCTTTCAGACGATTATGATTCACTGTATAGAATTTGCATAGAAAAAAGAATTTTATACAGAGAAATGCTACGACCGATGATTGATGTTAGTTTTTATTTTAACTACCTGGTGTCAGGGCTGTCAGCCAAAAGTTTCTATATTTTTAATATTATTGTTCATATTCTTAATTGCCTGCTGTTATACCGTTTTTGTCTGCGGCTTAAAATCTTCTCACAAAAAGATCAACCGATATTTGCATTTATTGCTGCCTTGTTATTCCTCTTTTATCCTTTTCATAACGAAAGTATTGCCTGGCTTTCGGGAAGATTGTCTTCAATGGCTTGTTTATTTGCATTTAGCGCATTGTGGCTGCAGGAAAATCCCTCGAATAAATTTTGTATCCTTTTATCCGTGTTTTCTTTTCTGGCAGGGCTGCTTTGCTACGAGTCAATTATTATTCTGCCTGTTCTCATTGTAATGTTGAATCGCAGCAAATTTGAATCATTCAAAAAGAGTATTATTTACAGTTTCATATGGGTTCTACCGGTATTTGCTTATCTCATGGCAAAAATTATCTTATCCGGAAGTCTCAACACTGAATATAGCAGCCGTCTTACGAATGGTGACTGGCTATCCAAAATACTTAATGCAGGAAAAGTATCCGGACGTTTATTTTTACCTCCATCAGATCAATCATGGCTGTTTGCGATACTAACCGCTCTTGTGGTTATCATCTTAATTTTACTGCATCTCTATTTTTTTAGAAAAAAATCTTTTTCAAATATTTCCTTAACCAATTACCAGGTAATCCTGGTTGGTCTGATCGGCAGTCTTCTGGCCCCGGTATTTTTTGGCATAAGTACACATACAAGTGAGGGCGACAGGCTGCTTTATTTCCCCTCCTTCTTTTTGTGCATGATGCTGGCTGCATGGTTGCTCATGTTGAGCAAACGGCCAGTCTTCCGGATTGGTTTAGCCGCCCTTATTTGTACCTATTTTCTTTGGTTTCTTGAACAAAACAACCACAATTGGGTTGATGCATCTATAGCGGCGTCTTCCATTATCCGTGCTGGTAGGGCTGAAGCTGGTCAGAACACAGTTTTTATTAATGTTCCGGATGAAATTGAAGGTGCTTTTGTTTTCAGACACGGGTTCGTAAAAGCTGGGGTTATCAACCGGTTGGATACTGCACATATAAAGGCACTTAATTTTCTTACCAGGGATAATTATCTTAAACTACCTGATTTGATTATCCCTGTAATAGAAGATTCCGTAATTAAAATTGCTCCGCTAATTCATTTGGTAAGTGG
>JBDUAY010000243.1:0-8768 GCA_040004415.1 Bacteroidota bacterium
CTTTTGCAGTTGTGTGTTATCTCCCTAAGTTTCCCTTTTTTAAATTCCTGTATTAAACCACCGCTCAACTTTGACCCGCGCGATGGCAACAATGTTTACACAGGATGCCGGGTAAAAGAAACCGTTAACCAGGGAACCACCGAATCTCCCGGATTTACAAGACATGTTGCCTATAATAGCAGCAATAACCCGATAAGCGTTGATGGTGGCGGTAGTACAGGCCGCCCCAATCTTGTTTTTAAATACGATAAGAGGGAAAAGCTGATAGAATACAGCGGCGTTTATACAAACGCACTATATGAATTTGTGCACCGGTACGGGTACAGCAATAACCGCATAGTAACAGATACGCAATATGTGTTTGGTACTTACGGAAACCTTACCGATTACCAGAGCAAACGGATTATATACGTGTTTTACGATAAACTTAACCGTGTTGCAGAAGATTCGGAAGTATTTGTATACCCCACCGTTTTTACATCAGTATTAAAGTACGATTATAACCAGGATGGGAATTTTGAAGGATTTTCTGACAACGGTGGGTTAACTACCTATGATTATATCTACGATAATAAATTAAATCCGCGCCGTACTAATAAGATCTGGATGTTTATAGACAGAAATTATAGCGTAAACAATTTTTATACTGCCAAAACATATAACAGCGCCGGCCTTCCGCTAACCTTCGGGCCGTATCAAAAATTTACTTTTGATATGATTTTTGCTAGTTTCTATTATTATGGAACAAGTCAGATTACATACGATTGCAAATAGCAGGCTGACGCTACAAAATAAAACAGCCCTCCGTTACGAGGGCCGTTTTTATTGTATATAATCATACAGGCTATTATCCTTTTTTCTCTTTCTTCAAGGTCGACTTCGGCAATTTTTTTGTTGCTTTCACTGGTGCCAACGTTAAAGATGCGGCAACTTTAGCGGCCTCATACGCATTCACCAATCCACCTGTTTTACAAAGCTCGCTCATTTCTACCATTTGATCCGTACCTGGTTTCTTTACTTTAACGGATGGAGCTACAGCTGATTTCTCAATACAATATTTTAACTGCTGCGCAGTAAGCGTAGGAAAATATTCCAACAGGAATGCGGCTGTACCAACAACTATAGGAGAAGAAAAACTTGTGCCCTGCGAATTGCCATATGTATTACCACCAGGCGTTGTAGAATAAATTTTTACGCCCGGAGCAAAAACATCAACATTCTTTTTTCCATAGTTAGAAAAAGATGCTACCAGTCCGCCTTCCTGCGGATCTGCAGGATCGCCACTAGCGCCCACTGTTATATAATTGGTGGCGGTTGTTTTATATTCCCGTAATCTTGGATTGGGAAAATTATCGGTTGTATCTACGTTGGCTGCATCGTTGCCAGCGGCCTGAACCAGTAATACGCCCTTACTTTCTGCGTATTTCACCGCTTCGTCTACCCATTTTTTTTCCGGAGAAAAACCTTTTCCAAAACTCATATTTACGATGCTGGCGCCATTGTCTGTTGCATAGCGTATGGCAAGCGCAATGTCTTTATCATGTTCATCACCATCGGGCACAGCGCGTATCATCATTATCCTCACATTGTCTGCAATACCGTTTACACCAACATTGTTCCCGCGGTTGGCGCCGATAATGCCGGAACAAAAAGTGCCGTGAAAAGGCGTACCGGCCATTACATCGTTATTGCCATAATATTTATCATTGATATCTTCTTCATTGTCTTTTACAATGTCCGCCCTGTACGTTTCCGGTGCTTTATCTGCCGCTTCTTTTTTACGCGCCAGCCCGGTTACATATTCTTTAAAACCATCGGCCAGTTCTTTATTGCTTGTTTCCAGTTCACTTTTGGTTGCTTTATATAAATACAGGAAGCCACTTCTTGCTTTTGATTCCTCGGATGTTTTTGGAATGTATGCCTCTAGTTCCGTTCCTGAATATTCTTTTTTGCCCAAACTAATCTGCATCATGCTGTCGCTTTTCAGTGTTGATTCCAATGCTTTTTGTAAGAAAACAAGATCCACCTGTCCGCCATCTTCATCGTCGCCTTCAATATTTTTCCTTGCTTTCTGCCACATTTTATACTGTTCTTTGTCATCGCTGCTCATGGCAGCGGTATCAAGTGTTTTTCCACTGTACAATTGTTTAAACCTGTAATAAACCCTTGCTGCTTCGTACGAATCTTCTTTCACATTTCTTCCATCTTTGCCACCAATAAAATTCCAGCCATATACGTCATCCACGTAACCATTGTTATCGTCATCAATACCATTACCAGGAATTTCTTTCGGGTTCGTCCATAAAATACCTTTCAAATCTTCATGCAACGTATCAATTCCAGAATCTATCACCGCAACGATAACTGTTTTGCTTTTTAACTTTTTTGCACGTACAAACTCATACGCTTTATCAATACTGATACCATAATAGCCGTCTTTTTCTTTATCCATCAGGTGCCAGCCTTTTGGTACACTTTTAAAGCTGGTACCCTGGGCGGAGATTTGCACGGTCGTTAATAAAAGAACTACGGCAGCGCACAGTTTCAACAATAATTTCATTAATAATTGTATTAAATATGAACAACAAGATTTTTATAACCGGTAAAAATATAAAAAGATAGCTAACACTTTATATAAAAAAGATGAGCGGTTAAAGGTTGTGAATAATGCCTGTTTTAGCAATTTTTTAATAGTAAGACATTTTGCAACCCTGTCCGTGGCCCACCGGATACAAGGAATATTTTGTTCTTATAATTAAATTTGCATTTTATTCCTCCCCGCAAAATTAATTTTATCAATGCGATAAATCTTTTGTTTATGACCTGAATTCCCCGCAAAATGATCGGCGGGACACCAACCATGGAGAAAGATAGTGAATACTGTACTTGTTCCAGATGATTGTTAAAGCCATTTTTTATTTCAGCTTCAACTCCACCCGGCGGTTTTTAGTTCTGCCTTCACCTGTTTTATTATCGGCAACAGGGTCTGCCTGTCCGTAGCCATTTGTTGCAACACGAGCTTCTTCAACACCTTTTTTCACCAGGTAATTTTTTACTGCCTGCGCTCTTTTAGCAGACATGGGCATATTGGCCGCCGCTGTGCCGGTATTATCAGTATAGCCATTAACGGTAATGCTTATGGAAGGATTGGCTTTTAATATTTTCGCTACTGTATCCAGCGGCGCAAAAGATTTGTTGGTTAGTTGTGCGCTGTTCAGTAAAAAGAAAATGTTTTCCGCAGCAAAACTTACCTGTTTCTTTATTTCTTCTTTAATTACAGGGCAGCCGCCATTTTCAACCGTGCCCGCTACATCAGGACATTTGTCCTCTTCATCATTCACACCATCGTTGTCTTTATCAGGCACCGGGCAGCCGTAATACCTTGCCACACCCGCCACATCGGGGCACTTATCTTCTTCATCATTAATGCCATCATGGTCCTTATCCGGTACCGGGCACCCCTTATACCGCGCAACACCAGGGATAGTGGGGCATTTATCTTCTTCGTCATTGATGCCGTCGTTGTCTGTATCCGGAATGGGGCAGCCACCATATTTTATTGTGCCTGCTACATCCGGGCATTTGTCTTTGATATCTGCAATACCATCTCCATCCTTATCCGGGCAGCCATTGGTAATAGCAGTGCCGGGTAACAACGGACAAGCATCCTTGTTATCCGGTATGCCATCATTGTCTTTATCTTTTATAACTGGCGCAGGCTCTTTGATCTGGCCGAGCCATATACCGAGGGAGGCACCGTAGACTTTATGATTAAATGTTCCCTTGTATGGAGCATAATACAAGTTGTCCAGGCCCTGGCTGTAAAATCCAGTCAGCGTAACATTGCCAAATTCAAAACCTGCCCTTCCATTGAAACCATAGCCAACAGTGCGATAGCTATCATCTTTTTTTCCTACCTCCAGATCCTGGTTGGTGTTTACCACATTATTGCTGCTTTCTGTACTGCTTGAAAACTGATCGTTCTCATTGGTTGTTTTCTTGCCGCTGTAAAACAAGGAAATATATGGGCCGGCACTCAGTAAGAAATTGGACGTTTTCTTATGTGAAAGCGGCAATTTGTACGCGATGTTTAACGGAATATCAATATACTGAATGGCAAGTGTTTGATTGGTGTAATACGTATTGAAAGTATCCGACGAGGAAAATTGATAAGATTTGACGTAGTTCCGGCCTTTTTGAGTGTACAATACAGCAGGCTGAAAATAGAAACGTGATTCAGCGCCAAAGGGAATTTCTGATATAATGCCGATATGAAAGCCACTTTTGGGTGAATAATACCTGCCAGATGCAGTATCCCAGCCAGGGATGTTATTTTTCTCTGTTATGTTAGCTGATTGCGGGCCGCCGATAAGACCAATTTTTACCTGGGCAAATGAAGCAGAAGCAGTTAAAAGCAAAAGAAGCAAAAAGTAATTTTTTGCCATAGGATATTTATTTATAGCGCTTTATTTAGAAATGATCAACGCATTTTAACAGTATTTATTTTATGATTTGCCCGTAATAAATATGCCGTTATGAGATATCAAACTTTATGCCTTGCGCCAGCGGCAATTTATCTGTATAATTAATGGTATTGGTCTGCCTGCGCATGTACACTTTCCAGGCATCACTGCCGCTTTCACGGCCGCCGCCGGTTTCTTTTTCGCCCCCAAAAGCACCCCCTATTTCTGCACCGCTGGTACCAATGTTAACGTTGGCAATACCACAATCGCTGCCGGTTTGCGATAGAAACATTTCTGCTTCGCGCAGGTTCACGGTCATGATAGAAGAAGAAAGGCCCTGTGGTACGCCATTTTGTAATGCAATGGCTTCTTCAAGATTTGCATATTTCATGAGGTATAAAATAGGGGCAAATGTTTCATGCTGCACAATAGTGTAATTGTTTTCCGCCTCGGCGATACAGGGTTGAACGTAGCAACCACTTTCGTAACCGGCTCCTGCCAAAACTTTTCCTTCCACTACAAATTTTCCGCCTTCCGCTTTACATTTTTCGATAGCCGAACGATACATGGCAACGGCATCAGTATCAATCAGCGGACCAACATGGTTATGCGTTTCCAGCGGATTGCCAATTTTTAACTGGTGATAAGCGCGGACTAATTTTTCTTTGAACGTATCATATACAGATTCGTGAATGATAAGCCGGCGGGTTGTTGTGCAACGCTGGCCGGCAGTGCCTACTGCGCCAAACACGCAACCAATTAAAGACATATCCAAATCAGCATCTTTAGAAATAATGATGGCATTGTTGCCGCCCAGCTCCAGCACACTTTTGCCCAATCTTGCGCCCACTGCTGCACCCACGGCCTTGCCCATTCTTGTAGAACCGGTTGCAGATAAAAGCGCAATACGGGTATCATGACTCATCCATTCTCCTGCTTCGCGATATCCAATCAGCAAGTTACTTACGCCTTCCGGTACATTGTTTTCTTTAAAGACGGTTGCTGCAATTTGCTGACAGGCAATGGCGCACAAAGGTGTTTTTTCACTGGGCTTCCAAATACACACGTCTCCGCAAACCCACGCCAGCATACTGTTCCAGCTCCATACAGCCACCGGGAAATTAAATGCTGATATGATGCCCACAATTCCCAGCGGATGATATTGTTCATACATCCGGTGCCCCGGTCTTTCACTGTGCATGGTTAAACCGTGCAACTGACGGGAAAGGCCAACCGCAAAATCGCAGATATCAATCATTTCCTGCACTTCGCCATAACCTTCCTGCAGGCTCTTGCCCATTTCATAAGACACCAGCGTGCCCAATATTTCTTTTTGTTTGCGCAACGCTTCACCAATCTGTCTTACCACATCTCCCCGTTTTGGCGCGGGCCATTGCCGCCATGCAGCAAATGCTTCCTGTGCTTTTTTTATAACTGTTTCATAAGCATCTTTGTCGGCAGTTTCAACGGATGCAATTAATTTTCCATCCACCGGTGAATAAGAATCCAGTTTTTGTCCCTTGCTTTTTAACCAGGTTGAACCAGTAGCCACGCCATCATTTTCAGCATTTATTTTCAGCGGGGTCAATATATCGTTGATCATATTTTTGAATTGAAGATGCAAGATAAGAAATCGTGAGGCGTGAGACGCCGGTAGTGAAATCCTGTAATATGGAGCTGAGGACAGGGTCGATTGTCATTTTGTCTTTATCCTGTTTTATTATTCTTGGCAAATTCATCTATATTTATTGTGCGTATTTATAAGAAGTGAATCGTGAACAAAACATTCACGCCTGCCGCTTCACAATTGACGGGATAAAACGATTGCTTATGGTGCTGAAAAAGCCGGTGATGTCGCTTACGCAGATTATAAATATGAATGTTGGCTTCTTTGGCATTCAGTATAGTTTTGGTTTGCAACAAACTGCTATCAACCCCCTGTATACTTTTTTACATGCCAGTCCGGAACAGTTGCCATTACTTAATTTGGCCGGTCCAATGACAGGCTTATTGATTCAACCTTTAATTGGAGCGCTGAGCGATAAAACCTGGCATCCACGCTGGGGCCGCAGAAAACCATTCTTTCTTATCGGCGCCATTTTTTGCAGTTTAAGTTTGTTTGCATTTCCATTCAGCAGTGCCTTATGGATGGCCGTTGGTTTGTTATGGATTTTAGATGCTGCCAATAATACTGCCATGGAACCTTACCGTGCATTTATTGCTGATAAATTACCTGTGAGCCAGCGGGCACTTGGTTTTTTAACGCAAAGTTTTTTTACGGGTTTTGGCATTACGCTGGCCAACGTTTCATTGTATCTTTTTCAGAAACATATACCAGGAGAAACAAGAACAGCCGACGGACAAACAGGTATTCCATATTGGGTATACGGCTCTTTTTTTGTAGGTGCATTTTGTTCTATCGCTTCGGTCATATGGTCCGTTTCTAAAACGCCGGAGATACCGCCTACCGGCGAAGAATTAAAAATTCTGCAATCGCATCCCAAAGGAATATTTGAACCTTTCAAAGAAATTGCAGCTGCCATTGGCGACATGCCAAAAATGTTATGGCAACTGGCGCTGGTTTATTTATTTCAGTGGTATGCTATGTTTTGTTACTGGCAATTTATTTCTCACAGCATTGCAAAATCGGTATGGAATACAACAGCTGCTGCTAATCCCAAATTATATGAAGAAGCAGTGGGGTGGACCGGTTTAGTGAACGGGTTTTATAATGTAGTTACTTTTCTTTCTGCTTTTTCACTGGTATGGCTCGCTAAAAAATATACCGCCAAATATGTGCACACAACATGCCTGGCACTGGCGGCACTTTCATTATTTATTATTCCTTCTATTCACGATAAATATTTTTTGTTTGCACCGATGATTGGTTTCGGCATTGCCTGGGCAAGTATGATGGGCGTGCCATACATCATGGTGGTTAATAGTATCCCAAAAGAACGTTATGGTGTTTATATGGGCATTGTGAATATGATGATTGTTGTGCCGATGATTTTACAAACTATTTCCTTTGGATTTATTTATAAGCATTTTCTGGGAAGCAACCCAAATAATGTAATGTTGTTTGCGGGTGTGCTGCTGTTGCTGGCATCGGCGGCAACCATGCGTATTCAGCAAACGGAAGTGCCGGATGATATTGTGTTGCAGGTTGAAGGACATTAACAGCGAATAACCAACTGTGGACAGCTTAAATAAAAAATATGAAAATTATCTGTATAGGTGAAGCATTGATAGATATGATTTGTACTGATAAAGGCACATCATTAAGTGACGGTCAGCATTTTTTAAAAAAGCCCGGCGGCGCGCCCACCAATGTAGCCGCGGCCATTGCAGCATTGGGTGGCACGGTGGAACTGGCAGCGAAAGTTGGCAATGATCCTTTTGGCAAACATCTTATCAGTGTGATGGAAGAATTTGGCGTATCTACAAAATGGGTGTTGCAGGACAATGATCATTTTACCACGTTTGCTTTTGTTTCACTGATGGAAGATGGAGAACGTGATTTTGTTTTTAACCGCGGTGCTGATGGTCAGCTGAACCGCCAGGAAATAGAAGCGATTGACCTGGAAGGTGTATCCATTATTCATTTTGGGTCTGCTACCGGTTTTCTGCCCGGTCCATTGCAGGCTGCTTACCAGGGATTGTTACAAAAGGCGTTACAAAGAGATATTTTTATCAGCTTTGATCCCAACTACCGGCACTTGCTTTTCGGTCATGATCAGCAAACATTTATTGATCATTCCTGGAATTTTCTTGCCAGTTGCCATTTTTTCAAATTAAGCGATGAAGAGGCGATGCTGATAACCGGTGCCCGTACACTGGCAGATGCGGCCGCCATATTGCTAGAAAAAACAACAGCTATTTTTACCATTACGCTGGGCAAAGATGGTACGATGCTGGGTTTTCAGGGGGGCACCTCCATAGTAGAAAGCATTGCCGTGAAGCCAGTAGATACCACCGGCGCAGGCGACGCTTTTGTGGGCGCTGTTTTATACCAGTTGAGTGATAAAAGCCTGCAGGCAATTAATGATTTATCACTGCAGCAATGGGAACACGTTGTTTCCAATGCAAATAAAGCAGGCGCCAGAACCTGTGAATATATGGGTGCCATGGAAGCATTCAAACATTTAAACAACCAGATATTTAATTAAGGAAAAGAAATTTCACCGTGTATAATTACAGCCTTCACCAGCAAATCAATAAAGAATTACAAAATAGCGGAATTGATATCGGCGGTAAAGATATTTTATTCTATACCCGTTTTATTGCCAATGCTACCGCGATATA
>JBDUAY010000652.1:0-2617 GCA_040004415.1 Bacteroidota bacterium
CTATGCGAAAATGCAGCTCGATCTGGACCAAAAAAAATTATGGCTCACGAGGGCAAAAGATGGCATTGAAAAATATACGGAAGAGAATTATGATAAACTGTCGCAGTATGAAAAGAATATTCATGAAAAAGCTTTCAGCATAAACAGCAACGATCCTTTTTACCGCCAGTTGGATGTATTGAAATATAATGATGACGGCACAGCTAGAGAAATGAAAGTTCCGAAAGGGGATGTGTTGCACCAGTTCAGGCAGGATGTTGACAATGGAAAATTACCAACTGTATCATGGATTGTAAGCCCGGAAAATTTTTCTGATCATCCCAGCGCACCATGGTACGGCGCATGGTATGTATCTGAAGTAATGGATATCCTTACAAAAAAACCTGAAGTATGGAAAAAAACAATTTTCATTCTTTGCTATGATGAAAATGATGGCTATTTTGATCACGTTCCACCATTTGTTGCACCTAATCCAAACGATAAGACTACCGGTTCAGTGTCACCGGGGATAGATGCAGGCGTTGAATATGTAACGCTTGAACAGGATATGAAAAAGTACCAGGGTGTTCATGCCCGCCAGGGCCCGATAGGCCTTGGATACCGTGTACCACTGGTGATTGCTTCGCCGTGGAGCCGGGGCGGAGTGGTTTGCTCCGAAGTATTTGATCACACCTCTATAATTCAGTTTGTAGAAAAATTTGTCAATCAGAAATTCAATAAAAATATTGAAGAAACCAATATCAGCAAATGGCGGCGCACTGTCTGCGGGGATCTCACATCTGTGTTTAAGCCCTATCATGATGAAAAAATAAAAAAACCTTTGCTGGTTGCTAAAGATAATTTTCTCGGAAGTATTTACAACGCGAAATTCAAAAAAGATCCATTCGGGTATAAGAATCTGTCTGAACAGGAAATTGAAGCAGTCAATTCAAGAACAGCTGGCAATGGAATTATACCGGAGCAGGAAAAAGGAATTCGTCCTGCCTGCGCTTTAGCATACCAGTTATATGCAGACGGGCAGTTAAATGCTGATAAAAAAATAGTCTCGATAAAGTTTGTTGCAGGTAAAGAGATTTTTGGTGAGCAATCAGCCGGCGCTCCTTTTAATGTTTATGTGAATACGGGTAATGATGTAAAATTTAGATCGTATGCAGTATCGGCCGGCGGTAGTTTATCAGACAACTGGCAACTGGACGATTTTGCTGATAGTAATTATCACCTCAGTTTATATGGGCCCAATGGCTTTTTCAGGGAATTAAAAGGAAATGCAGAGGATCCTTCGCTACATATTTCAATTGAATACAGCCGCGACAAAAGAGATGCTGCAAAATTAACGGGCAATATTGATGTAATGATTGAAAGTACCGGTGACGAAGATCGTTACACGGTTGAGATTACAGATAACGCGTATAAAAATGGCGTGCATACAATGAAACCGGCAGCTGATAAAGCTGCATTAAAGGATACACTTGTGCTTGATTTATCAAAAAGTTTTGGCTGGTACGATTTTACTGTAAAAATAAGGGGCAATGAAACCTTTGAAAAAAGATATGCGGGTCACGTCGAAACAGGAAAAGAAAGTTTTACTGATCCGTTGATGGGCGGAGTAGTATAAAAAAATTGATAATCTTGCCTGGGTGGAAACGAAAACTACCGTAGTCTTTAAAATTTCTGCTATTTTGAATTACGAAGACTACGGTAGTTTGAATAAGTTAATTATTTATTAAACAAACCTTCAAACGTTACTGCTACATAATACAAGGCACCGATGGTTGGACCGCCCGCATACTGCAGGTAACGATGGTCAAAAATGTTAGAACCGCCCCATTTGATACTTGCTTTTGCTGACGGTACGTGATACGTAATTTGCGCATCAACCGTACTGTAAGCAGAAATGCTTCCGGTTACCAGCGGACTTTCCCATAAAAAACTATCCTGCCATTTCCACATCACACTGAAGCCAAAGTTTTTTGCGATTTCACGGTTGCCAAAAGAAAGATTGGTGTTCCAGCGCGGCGTGTTAAAGCCAGTCACAAAAATATCATCTGTCTTATTGGCTTTCATTTCATTGAAGCTTACATTACCACCAATTGTATATTTCTTGTAGAAATTATAGGTAAGACCCAACGCAGATCCAAAGTTGTGATACGTATTTTTTGCGTTTGTGTATACCCGGTAGCGGTCCTGCCCCTGGCTGGCGGCAGTAGTTCCGGTGGCTGTTGTTGCATCCCTGTTTCTATCGAGCATGGCCAGTACAGCCGCATCGAAGCCCACTGTCACCCCATTGGGAACGTACACCTGTACCTGGCCGAGAAAACCATCGTACGTATTACTGTAGGCGTCAATATCTACTACCAGTTTATTATCAAATAAGACGCTTTTATAACCTACTTCAAATGAAGTGATTTTTTCTGGTTCTGCATTTGGCAAATTTGCTACCTGTAAAAGATTCCTGTTGGCAAGTGCCGCTGCATCTGTATTTCCCTGCGCACTTACGGCGGCGTTGAAATTAATGATAGATGTTTGTGTGTAACTGTTTTCAAGATAACCAAGCCCCTTGTTAATATAGGGTAAACTGCCCACGCGTCTTACGCGGCCATTGTTTACATACGACAAG
>JBDUAY010000653.1:0-2611 GCA_040004415.1 Bacteroidota bacterium
AAGTACGTTTAATGGAGACATCACTGGGTTACCGGGTAGACAATCCAAATGAGTGGAGATTGCACAAAGTCCTGTCTGGTGGCGGGCCGCTCATGAACCTTGGTGTTTATTGTTTGCAGGCCAGCCGCTATATTATGGGAGAAGAACCTGTTTCTGTTACAGCACAGTTTAATCCGGTTATCGACAAAGCATTGTTTTCAGAAGTGGAAGCATCTATTACCTGGCAATTAAATTTTCCCAGTGGCGCTGTGTGTAATTCAACGAGTTCTTATACCGCTAATATTGACAGGCTTTTTGCAGCCGCCGACAATGGTTTTTTTGAACTTGCACCCGCCATTAGTTATGGACCATTTAAAGGAAGAACCAGCAAAGGAGATTTGCATTTTCCGGATATCAATCAGCAAACTGCGCAGTTGGATGGGATCGGAAAAATATTGCTGGAGAATAAACCGTTGCCGTCGCACATTTCAGGTGAAGAAGGCTGGAAAGACATGAAAGCAGTAGATGCCATTTATGAGGCGGCCAGAACCGAAAAGAAAGTTTTGATTGTATAGGCAGCCATTATATTTCCATTACCAGCAAGGCCTCTCCTTATGTTATACTTTTGAGATGTTACCGGGCATTCCTGCAGTGTCAATTGCCCTTAATTTCTTACTAATGGCATTTGCTTCATCAATTATTTCGGCGGGGTACGCAGATATCTCCAGGATTTTTATGGCGTTTCTTGTTTTCAGCTGACCAGCTTTTAGCTTGTGGTCAAACTGTAATTGATCGTTTGTAATATTTTCTTCGAAATGATAAAGATCGTATTCGCTTTTCAGCATGTCAGACAATTCAATATCATGGGTAGAAACAAAAACAAGGTTATCGCTTTTATTGAGGTAGGAAAGAATGGCTTTTCCAGAGGCTATTCTTTCAACCGTATTGGTTCCTTTAAAAACTTCATCCAATATAAAAAGATCCTGGTGGCCTGATTTTACTTCATTAACCAGGGTGCCCATAATGTTTACTTCTTCAAAATAATAACTTTTACCTTCCGGTAAACTGTCATCAATTCTGATGGAAGAAAATAATTTAACAACAGGCATTTGATAGCTTTCAGCAAAGCAGGTATAAATAGTTTGGGCAAATACTGCATTAATAGCAATCGTTCTTAAAAAAGTGGTTTTGCCCGACATATTAGAACCGGTAATTAAAATACTTCTGCCAGTAATATCTATATCATTGGGCACGCAGTCTTCAATCAGCGGATGATAAATTTTTTCTGCCTGGAGTTTTTTTGAAGCACTAATAAAAACAGGCAAACATGTTTTTGTACCTGCTGCCCGCAATGAAGCAATTGAAATGGCTGCGTCAATAGCACCTGCATACCTGAAAAGATTGTGTATGTCTGACTGCTTATTTTTTAAATCTTTTATTAAACTTAAATAAGCAACCAGTTCAATAAGAAAAAAAGCTTTTACCAGGTCAATTACATAATAAACAATTAACTCAGCATCACCGCCCAGATTAGATTGCCGTAATCCCAATAAACGCATGATCCGCTGAAATTTCTTTAATGCGTCAATACTTTTTCCGGCGGCATCATTATCAAATGGGAGGTTTTTATTTTTTAACGTCTTGCAAATATTCACGAGACGGTTTAGTTGTGGTAGCGAAGTAGCAAAATAAAAAGTATTGTTTTTGTTCCAGTAATGAAGGGCCAGGTTTACTGCCAGCGGCACCATTAGCCAGGCAAGTAAAACCGGGTAACGAAATGAGAGTGCTATCAAAACAATTGTTACAATGATATCCCCAATAACCAGGTTAAACCATGCCGGTTTTTCAGGCAATTCGTTCGACAATAAAGAAGCGATATGATACGCGTTATCGTCGTTCAATTCTGCTAGCAACATTTGTGCCTCTTCCCGTTCTTCCTGGTTGGCAGTAAAAAAAATAATTTGTTGATCCATTTGCTGCAGTGCTGCAACATTACTGGTTGGCTTGCTTAATTTATCGAATAGATATTGTTGGCCAGGTTTGCTGGTTGTTCTGTCAATAAATGTAAATAATTCATTAAAGTCAATATCGCTTTTTGTTTGGTCAGTGAGTGTATGAAAAGATTCTTTCGTATTGAGTTTGGCATATTTTTCAATCTTGTCAAAATTATAGTAATCATTGTTGAGAAAGCCCCATTTTCGGCGCAGTTCTTCCAGCCGTTTATTTTTTTTGCTGCGCGAATAATTTTTAGACAGCAGCCAGATGATGGTAATGATTGTTGCAAGTAGCGGCAGAAACTTCATGCTGCAATGATAATTAATTTTTTTTCGAAGTGATCCTGTTGGACAGTACCAGTGCTTTTAACCGGGCACAGGTTGTTCGATGGCATTTGCATCTTATTTAATTATTGTCCCGAATGCCCATCTCAACACTTCCGCCAACTTGCGGCTTAGGATAGATCATGGTAATTAGTGAGTGAATGATTTCATTTTATATGTTCACTCCATTTAAACCTGTTAGGATATCGCGAACAGAGCTGTTTAGAACAACCGATTAAATGATCCAGAGTACCTCTTCGGCAACACATCTTAATAATACGCACAATCTCCTCTTCGGCCAGCCCGGATGACCC
>JBDUAY010000244.1:0-8733 GCA_040004415.1 Bacteroidota bacterium
CCATCGTATGTATAATTATTATTGGCCTCGTTATCGATATCTTTTTCTTCAGGGTAAGCTACTAACGGATAATTACCTGCCGGTACAGCATCTTTTACATGCGCCAGGTGATTGCTGAGCACCCATGCATCTGCCGGCAAAGGTTGTCCGGGAACGTATATTTTACGTGCATTGCTTTGTGTATAGTAATAATAATGATAAGACAGATCATCCATTGCCAGTTTACGTCCGCCGCTGGATGTTCCATTTCTAAGCAATGATATAATATTTCCGTTGGCATCATACGTGTATGTCTCTTTATGATCCGTAATCATGGAACTATTACTCCAATTGCCGCCTATCTTAACAGCAGACAAATTGTGCGCCCGCATTTCACGCAAGCGGCTTAATTGATCATAGCCGTAACTATAGCCGCGCGTATTTCCATTGTCAATACCTGCAATACTATACGTTGCATTGCTGATATTTCCATTAAACAATGCTTTGCCATTTACATCTCCCCCATTGATAGCAGGATGCTGATATTTTATATTAAAGGCAATCGCTGGCGATCCGCCAATGGGAATATAATCATCCTGGTAATATCCCAATGTGTAACTCAGTGCATCTGTGCTTACCTGCGCATGAATGCCGGCAGCTGCAACTGCACTTCCATCTGCACCGGCATCATTGCTGCCTGAATTTATTGTGGGTGAAAACTGAACACCGTTTACGCCCTTCAGCCAGCCTTGTAACGTATATGCATAGTCGCTACCCTGTACGATACGACTGGTAAGTCCGTCGCCTAATTCTGCCCGCGCCAGCGGCCCATGAAGATAGTAACGGTAACTTGCATCCTGCTGCAGCGTATTCATATCCCGCCCGCTGTATGCGCGTAACAACCGGTTATCCGGGTCATACTCATATTTGTATACGAACTGGTCCCCCTTATCCTTTTGATAAATAACACTATTTACTTTACCACTTACCAGGTCATAATCATATTGAAGATCTTTGAGCATATTAACCGGTGTGCCGGTTAACGATTTTTTATGTTCCTGCCAGAGATGTTTTACATTACCATTAATATCATATTGGTAATGCGTGGCGCTGTTGTAATCTGTTGCTGAAGTAATGGTGTTCCTGTAAATAATACTTAGTACTCTTTTACGTGCGGTATTATAAATATTTTGACTTCCTGTAATCGCCAGGTTGGTAACAATACTACTGTTCGGCTGATCGTAAATAGTTTGGGTAACCTGTGTATTGGTGCCGCTGGCCAGCCAATTATTAATAAGGCTGGTTGCAACAGTAGGATCTGTTTTAGCGATGGCGGTGGTCATTGTAAACGCACCGGTTTTTTCGCCCACTTCTGTTATCCGGCCGGATAAATCATATTTTGTATAGCTAAACCGGTTGTTGGCTTCACCCCGTGTTGATGTTTTTTGTTCAGCGTTTTGAGATACGGTTAACCGCCCCAGCAAATCATAAAAGAAATTATTTTCTCCTCCGTCCGGACTGGTCTGTTTTGTTACTGCGTTTAAAGAATTGTAATAATAATGCGTTGGTAATTTATGTACCGGGTACACGGGCTGGTATGCACTGCTAAAAACCGTATTGCTGTTGACAGTTGTTAATTGATTGACATGATCAATGCTTACGCCGCTGGTTTCTTCTTTATTCAGTGGCAGCCAAAGTACCAGCTGGCCTTCACTTTGTGGAACCAGGCATGTATTAAATGCATTATTCCTTATTTCTGTAGCAGGCAATGCACGGTTATACAGCCGCACCTGTTTAATGCTTCCGCTCAATCCGTTATTGGCTGCACCAATTACAAGATTGGCAGCAGTTGTATTTGAAACATTTAGTGGAACGATGGTGGAGCTATATGCAAAGCTGAATTCTGTTGTGCCGGCTGCGATATCTGCAGGTGCTAACAAAGGAGATGCGGCAGGCGTATATCCATAACTGTTAGTAATCAACTCACTGTTCACCAGGTTGCCATTAATATAGATTTTAACCGGGTTGCTCCAATCGCCTGTATTTTCTACGGCGATATAGGTCCATGTACCGCTATTAAGCAACCCACTGATATCACTGGTAATTTGCGCAGTTAAAGAACGATATAAAATTCGTGGAACAGGAACTTCAATCTTGTTGCGCACGGCTACCGGGGGCTGAGAACCATAAGGGGCCGGCCAAACATATTGTACAATTTTACTGAGGGTTTGTGTCCATAATTCTTTTCCATGCGCTGCCATATCAACCATCAGGCGACCGTTGCTCAGATAAATTTTATACCCGTCAATTTTATTATCACTAATATTTTTTGCTTGTTTGGTAATGATGATCTGACTGCCAGACAAGCTATTGAAATTAACAAAAGCCTCTGCTGTAAATGGAAGCGAAGTTTGCTGAATCACCGGATTGTCTTGAACCGTAATACTTGCAGTGCCATTCATCGACGGCGCATCGCCATATTCATAACAATAATCCTTATCTGATAAACGGAAATTTTTTATCCGCAACATTCGGGCAGGTCCGTCTGTCTGTTCATCTACAGGTTGCACACCAGCCGGAGAAATTGTTTTTACAAGATTACCCGGTTGATCATAGTAATACAACGTATAGTGATATTCCAGCGGCTGGTTATAGATAGCTTCTAATGTTAGCCCGGGTTCAATACTTAGACATTTGGTATAATAAGCATCACGGTAATTACGCTTTACTTCTTCAATGTATTCCAGGTAGTCACGATGAGCGTTGTCTAAGGCTACACTAATCTGCTGATGAATGCAACTATTATCATCTGTTGCCAGAACAGGTTGCATGGGTTTATTACAAACTGCATATATCAACGCATTGTCTGGTATATTAGCATTGATTTTAAAATTAAGTGCGGTTGCGGTGCAACTACCCGTACGCTCCACTGTATAGCTTATCAACGAATCAGGCCTGACGGTAATAAAATAACCATTCGCAAGTTTGAAATTATTGAAGTAATGAACGATGGAATCATATGGCAATGCGTAATTAATCTCCGGTAGATTAACAGGTGTGCACCATTGCGTGTGTTGTAAAGAAAAATACAATGCCACCAGTCGCGCATTAACAGAATCCGGAAATATCTTTTTAAATTTTTCCATTTCTGCAAATGGTTCGCAACAAGTAAGAAATTGCGGTGCACAGCTGACGTAACCAGTTGATGTATCACACACAAGAGGAGGAATACTTCCGGGGTAATCAAACACAATGTTACATCTAACAGCCAGTTTATTATAATAGTCAAAATTAAGACCACGGTTTAGTTCTGTGTTCAACCAAATTGTAAGATGAATTTTATAGAGACTATCTGCATTTATATTTCCATTGGGATTGGTAAAATAACCTGGTTTTAACTGTTGAAAATGATTATATGCTTCGATAAAATCGGTACAGCTTATAGTATCAGCCGGTACGCCCGCATTGCCTGCCGTACATTGCTGCAACGCACGGTAAATATCAACAGAAGAAAGATTGAAAGTATTTTTTTGATTGATGTATTTAGCCAGCAAACCATAATAATCAGGGTTATCAGCAGACACATAAGGATACGCGGACGTAAAATTTAATTTTTCATCCTGCATTTCATTGCAGGTTAAACAAGTTTTTGGTTGAACGCTATTGCAACTAAGTGAAGCCGGCAATAATAGAGGTTTAGGCGTAACACAATTGTTTTCAAATGCATTTACCAGGCTGGCTATTTCTGCATCTGTTAAAGAAAAATCGGGATCAATTGTCTTTTTAATATAATCTGCAAAGTTTTTATAACCGGTAGCCGACTGGTAAGCGGCCTTCCATATTTCCAATTTATCATACGCACAGGATTGAAGCGTGCGCACAACTTCATTCGTGTATAAAGGTTTTGAATCAATGGGCGCAGGATAGTCCAGCAACAGATCATTGCATACGGCGGAAAATCTTTGCTGACCCAAAACGCGTAATAATACATCTTTAAAACCTTTATCGCCATTTACGGTTGCGGTATTTGTTGTAGAAGCTCCAAAGGGATGATCCTGTACATTGATTTGACAACTGCTTTTGCATACATCAATTAATCCATTTCGGATTTGCATATATTCAGCTGCGTTAATATCAAGATTACAACCTTCCAGCTTCTGCATCCATCCATCCGCATTTTGTTCGCAACTTTCGTTGCATTCTTTTATCATTCCGGCAATGGCATTCGCATTCAATTGATCCTTTGGCGTGTTTTGCACCTGGCTTGCGATCGAAGATGCATTAACGCCATTGTAATTGCGGCGTGCTTTTGTATAATAGGGATGTGCCAAATCACAACGCGCAAAATCGATCACATATAACAGGTCAACTGTGCCAGGAGAAGTTTTCATAACATCTGCTTCTGTGCCGGCAGGAAAAACAATGCTACCAACCGCACTATTTACCAATTGATTGTTACTGTTCACGGCAAAATATTGCACGGTTATATCCTGCGTTATTTTTTGAGCCCCGGTATATTGTACATTGATAGTTCCGTTATCATTTGAAATTTGAAATAAAGCTGCGTTGGCGCAAGTAAGTGGGGCAGCAGCAGTTTGATCTATCACCGTTGTTAGTTGGGACGATGGATCAACAAAAAGCGCATTAGAATTACAGCCTTTGTTTTTATCTTTTATTTCCTGTTTAGCAGAATAATATAATACTTTAAAAAGCGTCCATTCATCTTCTTCGCGGTTACATGTAGCCGAACGCGGGCAAGCAGTTATTTGAGCCGGATAATTATCATTAACGGATTTCACCTGGCAATAAACACTCCAGCGCACAAAGGACATAATATCAAGTCCGGTGCTTTTATAATTATTAAGTGTACTAAGAAAATTTGCCTTTTTAGAAGCGCCTTCAGCACCTGTTTTAAAATAAGGATCATTATTAATTACAGATCGGAAGTCATCACCAAACCAGTACAGGCGGACTTTCGCCAGGGAAGCATCTTCCGTATTTATAAAATCATTATCATACGCCTCACCTTCTGCATTCTTTCCGCAATCGGCAATAAAACAGTTGTTTTTATTTTCCGGGTGATACGGAAGTAATATATTAGCCCACGCATCGTCCCAATTTGTAATAACCAAGGCTTCGCTAAACTGGTTGAATGGCTTTGTAATGCCATTTATTGTAATGCTGGTTGTTAGCGCAGCACTGTTTTTCAAAAAAATATTTATATCCCTGTCTGTAAACCTGTTTGTTGCAGCATCATACAACATGTACTGACCTCCCGGAGAAACATCACCTTTTAGTTGTATTGTTTGTTCTTCGCAGGGAAACGCCGTTTTACCACATCCTTGTTGTAATAACTTACACTCGTCCAGCAACTCTTTGTACAACATCTTCATCCAGGAAATGTCAGCATCGTTCGGAGTGATATTATCCTGTTGCTGCAATACATCAGTCATGTGCCCGATAAAACTCTCCTGTGTACCCAAATCTGCCAGGCAGGTTTCACAATTATTAAAACAGTTGCTTATATCTGCTTTATGAATGTAATCACGCTGAAAATCGATCTCCTTTTTTATTGAAAGATTTTGCACCAGGTATTGATTAATATAAAAATCAATCGCTTGCCGGCTGAGCGTTAACTGGTAGGTGATATTGTATTCGCCCGGTTGCTGAATCGTAACCGGCAACGCTCCCTCTTTCTGCGTTGGGGCAGGATCGCAGGTTGTTTTTTCCGCAAATACGGCTTCTTCTTTTGCAGACTGTATGGTATTACCGCAATTATCTGTTACGTTGATTAGCAAATCGTAGTAACAATCGGCACAAATTTTTTCATTCTGAACGCCGTATAATACTTGAAGACTAAGTGGGGTAAATTGATATTTCAATGTAAAAGTTCCCGTAGCTGCTGCTAAAAAAGTACCGCTATAAGTAAGTGAAAGATTGGCTGCATCACGAACTATATTATCCCTGTCAGCAAGTGCAGTAATGAACGGCGTACTTTTTAACTGGCAGGAAGGAAGTGTTTGCAGATTATCCGGACTTTTACCCGCCAATGCGGTAGCAATTGTTTTACCGGAAGCATTTAGGTAAGAAACACTTGTCTGTCCATTTGCATCTATTACCATGTTTTTAAGATAATGGGATGCATTACCTGCTTCATTGCCAAACAGTCTGTCAAGTTCATCCTGTTGAGGTTTACCATAAAAAAATTTGGTCGTATGGTCATCCACGGCAGCAGCTTTGCCGGGTTGAAATGCTGATCCTACTCCACCCTGTGTGCGAATGCGACCTGTATTATCTGGCGTAAAACTGGTGACTGCAAAAGGATAACCCTTTGCATCGGGGATATATTTTGTAAAATAAAATGAACCGGTGTTATCTTCTTTTCCTGGGTTGAGCGGAGAATAATATTGAGAAGCGCCCGAGGTGGTAGTCATTGCAAAAGGCGCTCTTACGCAACTACCAGGTGTTTCCATATCTGTGTAATTATATGGCGATCCTGAAACAGCGCTTTTATTAAAAGCCTGAAAATAATGGATAGACGTTTCTTCTGTTGGCGCTGGTAAAACATTTACAGCAGCACGCCCCAATGCATCAAAAATATTCTCCTGAACGATGCTCCTGCTACCAGTATTATCGTTGTTGAGTGTTACTGATTGCCGGCTGCGCAGGCTCCCATCAAAATAACTAATCACTTCTTTGCGCTTCCCTTCTTCTGCAAAAGAGATATTGTATTGCCAGTTCAGAAATGCTTCATGGCCGTCGGTTTTTATTAAGCCGTATGTATTACCATTGTAATTATAATTACCTGCATAACTCCACCTACCTTCCATTCTTTCGCCCGTTATTTCATCATACCGAACACCACGTACACGGTGGAAGACCCAACCTTTGTTATAAATCAGGTTTAACTGGTAAGAAGACAAACTCACTGTAACACGGCTATTGTTATTTTTAAACACAGCATCAAGATCTTCGTTGCTAAATGTAAAAGTGCTGTTATTAATTTTTGACCCAATCAAACTATTGTCGTCGTAAAAAGTCCATTCAAGATCATACTGAGGAAATGCAGGCGTGCCACCATCCCAACTTATTATTTGCTGCTGCCCTTGCACATCTTCCCTGGTAGCACCCGTAATACCAGCAATTCCTGTTGAAATACTTCGTGCAGCCAAATCAAGTTCAGTATTATTATAAGCCGCTACCATTTTGGCCGCCTCGTTTGTATTTAATGTATACAGCCTTTCAATAAAAATTTCATTTTTAATACGAAAAATGGCTGGCATTTTACTACCCCACTGCGCACTTACTATTTTATTGACGATAATTTTTACATTATGTCCGTCCTTAAATTTATAATAGGCGATACCCTGATGCGTGCTACCGGCCAACGTATCATAATTAACTTCGAGCGATATATTTTTTAATTGCTGTTTTGTTCTGTCAGCCAGCTCGTATTCAATATCGATCTGCAGTGTGCAGGAGAATTTCCTGTTAAAATAATTAGCCGTTGTATCGTACCTCAGTTCAAAAGTTATAAGATTGTCCACAGCCAGATGTTTCTCTATCGTGGCCCATTTTTCCGTATCATTAAACTTATCATCGGTTACTACACAACTATCACCTTTCTTAATATTCCCGGTCAGTGATTGAATATATTTTTCTGTTTGTGCATGTGACACGGTGCAACAAAATACCAATGCCAGCGTAAATAGCCAGGTTTTCATTTTTATAGTCAAATAGTAATGCCTGCAGTGATGCATAATATTAATTTACAGCTGGTTAATTACCTGGTAGTTTTTGTAATCAGATGCTACCTGTATTTTATTTTGGGTTATCGTAAAAAACTGCTTTTCGGAAAAAGCATCTTTGGTTCTTCCTGCCAAAACCGGTTTACTATAATTTATTTCCAATACAATTGTTTTGTGTTCCGGATCATTCGCGTCAGACAGTTCCAGCAAAACTTTTTTCATATACCCTGTAGCATTATCGTACGTAATATTATAAATATTGTATCCTGTTATACCCTGCACGTCTGTTAGTGTTAATACTGAATTATTACCCCTTCTTATTATAGTTGCTTTAATTTCCTTTTCTTCGATCCATTTTTTAAACTGCGAAATATTTAGCACGGGCATTTGCTCCGTACCCGATAAATCTTTCTTATTGCCGATCATTATTAATTTAATTGTCTTGTCGACCGATACATAATACTCATCATTTAACAGCATTTGCACCGGACCAATACTGCAAGAAAAATTACTGCCCCTGATTATATAACTGCTTTGCATCTTTTCGATAATTTTATCCGGATTGCTTTTAGCATACATGCTTAGACTTCCACTAAAACTTATTGTTTCTCCATGATTATATGCAGTACATATTTTTTGAATGGCGATGGCGGCATCATTTTGTGCATGAACAGCAGGCAAAATCAAAAGAAACAAAATCACTAAACGCATCTTTCTTTTTGTACAATTCATAATAGTATTATTTCTTCATTTTATAGGTTGATCTCGTTTCTTTAATTGTCATGATACCCTTTTCTGTTTCCTTTTTAACTCTTATCAATACACCTTCGTCATCATACTCATAGAAAGTAGCAAAATTATTTTCATCCAGTTCTGCCCAGAGGCGCATACTCCGGTTATCATATGCAAATGTTTTTATTTGCGCGTCAAATGGATGTATGCGTATATCATCAAACCATGCTGTTGCAGTACCTGGCCGGAACCTGATTTTAATATCAGTGGCGGC
>JBDUAY010000245.1:0-8722 GCA_040004415.1 Bacteroidota bacterium
ATATCACCAACGGGTTGATTTTATTATACAGCGAACTGAAATTATAATCTTTTATGACGCCAATTATTTGCCCTGTATCTTCTCCCTTTCTTGCAAAAACCTGTCCGATAACAGGCTGATGTATGCCCATTTCCTTTACCGCCGTTTCATTCAGTATAAAATTTTTTTTATCAGACTTGTCATCACGAAACCATCTCCCTTCTGTCAATTGAAAATTGAATATGTTTTTCGTTTCGGGTTCAACAGTCATGTACGAAACGGAAGCTTTGGAACTGGTATCCATACCATCACTGTACCAATTACGCATGCCGGCCGAATTCATGGAACCTTCGGCAGAATTACTGGCAAGGGCGATGCTTTGCACGGACCGCTGACTTTGCAAGTCATTTTTAAAAGTTTGCGCAAACATGTTTATTTTCTGCTGGTCGTAATCTATTTTTTGTAGCAGCTGCGAAGGCAATCTTAATGATACCACCTGGGCGCGGTTGTATTGCGCAGCTGAAGTTTGTGCGAGGTGCATTTGCTGAAAGATAACAACGGTGCCAATGATAAAAACAATGCCGATGACGAACTGAAAGACCACCAGGCCTTTTCGGAGTACGGTATTTTTAAATTTCAAAATTGTATGCCCGTGCAAATAATTCAACGGTTTAAAAAAAGACATGGTGAATGCAGGAAAAAGACCCGTCAATATTGTAGTAAAAAACAATGTACCGCACAGTACGTTCCATAAAATCACGGAGCTGACCGATAGCTGGAAATCTGTGCCTGTAAGTTTATTAAATAACGGCAGTGTAATCCACATAATGACCAAAGACATAACTAAGGCAATCAGGCACAGCAAAAACGACTCCGTTAAAAACTGCAGAAATAATTGTAAGCGGTTGCCGCCGATAATTTTCCGGATACTTATTTCTTTGGTGCGGGCATCGGCTTTTGCAATGGTGAGGTTTACATAATTAATGCTTGCAGTAATCAGCAATAATACGGCCAGCACACTGAATACAAAAACGGCGGTATGACTGCCACGGCGAAATGAAGGGTCATTCGATTTTGTATCAAAGTGCAATTCATACAATGGCTGTGTTGTCAATGAAAAATCTGTTCTTACTGACAATTGTTGTGAAAGCGCTGTTGACGCTTTGATGAATGAAGTAATATTTGTATTCGGGAAAACCTTTACAAAGGTTCGGTAACTCGCGTTGTTCCAATTATTATGGTCCCCGTGCCGGTAAGCCAGCCTTGCCGTCATCGGCACAAGCATGGTAAATTGCAGGCTTGAATTGATAGGATTGTCTTTTACAACAGCCCTTACCTGGTATAAAGTAGTATCCAGTTTTACGAGTTGTCCAATTGGATTTTTGCTTCCAAATAGTTGCTTTGCCTTTGATTGGGTGAAGATGATTGAAAATGGATTACTATTAAATGAAGTAACATCCCCGCTTACCAGCGTATAATCAAAAATCTTAAACCAGTCGTCGTCCACGGCAACGCCTGTTTTGTCATCGAATACATTTCCATCTATGTTCAATGTTCCCGGCCACCGGCCCATTCTTGCAACGTACGCAACATGCCGGCTCTTCCTTAGTGCATCTGCAAGCGGCAAAGGTGTTATGGAAGATGCAGCATCATCACCAGTATTAGATTTCATCTGCACCAGGTAAATATCCTTTGCATCTTTGTGATAACCATCAAAACTCAGTTCGTTCTGCACCCAAAGTGCAATAAAAATAAATGCAACCAGTGCTACCGAAAGGCCAATTAAATTAATCAGCGTGGTTGTTTTGTTGCGGATAATACTGCGCAAACCGGTTTTGAAATAATTTTTAAACATAAGAAAGATGCCTGATTTAATGATATCTGATTAATAACGTCACTGCTATGCCAGCTGAGAAGCCGGCATTATAAGAAGGGAATGTAGTTTGTTTTTTGTAAGATTGCGAAAAGCAATTTTGAAATAATTTTTTAACATGGGAGCTCGTTTTGGATAGTAAGGACACTTCAAACCAAAAAAATGTTACGAAATTTGTGCCGGAATATTATGTATTTGATATTTAGCAAAGTACCCATCATTGGACGTACGAACATGTTCGATTTTGCTACAGAAATTGTGCGCTTTTGATACAATCGGCCGGGGAATGGATGCGAAGCGATTTTTCAGCCGAACGGTTATCTTCAGTTAGCATGCCTGATACACTGAAAATATCATGTAAATAGAAAAAAATAAAGTATAATTGAATATGGTACTTCAGGCTTGTTGTTTAATACCTCATAGTGTATGGATATGATAAAAAACTATATCAAAATCGCCTGGCGCGGCCTGCTAAAACATACCATTTTTTCAATAATTAATATTGCAGGACTTGCAATAGGAATGGCGGTTGCTTATTGTATCATAAACTATGTTAGCTATGAATTCAGCTATGATAATTTTCACCAGAAGAAAGATCGTATTTATCGCGTAGAAAGTCGTTTTTACGAAGGCAACAATCTTACTGACGACTGGGCCACCAGCAGTTTTGGATATGGCAGTGCCATGAAAAAAGAAATACCCGGAATTGAAGATTTCACCCGTATTTCCATTCATGATGTGGAACAGGTCGTAAAATATGGCGATATCAAAATAAGAGAGAATACGATTGCTTATACAGAACCATCGTTCTTCAGAATATTTGATTTTACATTGTTGCAGGGCGATAAATCCACCGCGTTAACTAAAGCTAACAGCGTAGTCATTACAGAATCAGCGGCCAGGCAATTTTTTGGTAACGCAAACCCGATGGGTAAGATTCTTCGTTTTGCAAAAGAAGAAAAGTTTGTTGATTGCGCGGTAACCGGTGTGTTGCAGGATTTTCCGGCCAATTCACATATTCATTTCAATTACCTGGTTGCCTATGAAGGCTTGCCGCTGTGGTTAAAAGAATTTTGGTACATGCATGAAGTGTACACATATCTTTTATTAAAACCCGGTATATCTCCCGCATCCATCGAAAAAGCATTTCCCGCATTGGCTGAAAAATATAAAACTGCAGATGCACTTCGCGATAAAAAATGGGCCGTTACATTGGTATCGCTCCCGGGTATCCACCTCAATCCGCAGAAAGGTTATGAGATGGAAATAAAAGGAAACAAGATATCGCTGGTGACATTAGCCGTAGTCGCACTTCTCATTTTAATCACCGCCTGGATAAATTATATCAATCTTACAACAGCGCGCTCATTGGAGCGTTCCAAAGAAGTTGGTATCCGCAAAGTTGCCGGTGCGCTAAGATTACAGTTAATCGGGCAGTTCCTGGTGGAATCATGTATTATAAATGCGGCTGCCGTTATGCTGGCTATTGTCCTCATACAATTATCACACTCGTTTTTTAATCAGCTAACCGGGAAAGATATTAGCATCCTTTTTCTTTTCAACAATTTTTTTTTCTGGGTAGTATTGCTAACCATATTGATTGCAGGGATATTTTTATCAGCCTTCTACCCTGCCTTTGTGCTCTCGTCGGTAAAACCTGCCTTAATATTAAAAGGAAAATATTCAAATTCAGCAAAAGGCAGCATCCTGCAAAAAGGATTGGTTATTTTCCAGTTTGCGGCAGCGCTGTTTTTAATGATAGGAATGTTTATTGTGCAAAAGCAAATAAGGTTTATGCACCAGCAGGATCTTGGTGTAAACATTAATCAGACCATTGTAATGAAATATCCGGTTAGCACCGCTAATTTAAAAACAACGGTAGAACAATTTTGCGAAAAATTAAAAACATTACCAAATGTAAAAGCGGTAACTGTTGCGGGCTCTGTGCCAGGAATGCAGGTGGCAAAATTTGCTTCTAATGTTATAGCAGGCGGCGCCACTACCATGGCGCGTTTGTATGAAATGCTGACAGTTGATTATGATTATACTGAAACATTCGGCCTGCAAATGGCTGCCGGACGTTCGTTCAAAAGAAATTTTGGTAATGATACAAATAGCTTGCTGATAAATGAAGCAGCCTTACCGCAATTGGGTTTTAATAATCCGGCACAAGCAATTGGGCGGGAGGTAATACTGGAAGGCGAAAAACAACCAACAACAATTATTGGTGTGGTGAAGAACTGGCACCAGCGTGGGTTGGAAAATGTTTACACGCCCATCATGTTTATTTTAAATGGAAAAATAAGCTGGGTGCCACCACAATATATTGCTGTAAAAGTGAACGGGAGCCACCTGGCAGAATCTGTTGAGTCTTTAAAGTCTGAATGGAAAAATTATTTTCCAGAATCAAGTTTTGATAGTTTTTTCTTAGATAGCTTTTTTAATGAACAATACAAGGCCGATGTAAGATTTGGCAAAGTTATTAAATTCTTCACTGCGCTCGCATTTTTTATTACGGTGCTTGGTTTATGGGCATTATCCGCTTATACAGCCAATAAAAAAGTGAAAGAAATTGGCATCCGCAAAGTTTTTGGAGCGGGCAACCATCATATATTATTATTGTTTTCAAAAAATATTACCAGCCTGGTTATTATTGCCTTTTTAATTGCAGCGCCACTATCGTACACCATCATGCGCCAATGGCTGGATCATTTTGCATTCCGCACGGGGATCAGTTTATGGGTATACTTTTTTGCCGGCATCATTGCATTTTTGATTGTATTAATCACGGTGGTATGGCAAAGCATTTTGGTTACCATTCAAAACCCCGTGAAATCATTAAGAAGCGAATAACCAGTGGGCTGACCATGTGCCCGCCCAAATACCTGTGCCATTTGTATACCGTACATGTGTATCACAAGCGGACAAATTCTGTATCGAAAACGAACTATTTCGTACATTAGAACTTCTTACAAAATTGTTAATCAGTTTGTTATAAAAAAGGCACGTTATTGGCTTTTCTCCGGTGCGCCCCGCAGTAACCTAATTTGCTGTGCAATACCCTTTGCAAAACAAAGGGGATTGGTGTGTTAGCTTGTTCATAAAATCCAATAAAAAACGCTAAAAACAACGTCATGATAAAAAACTATTTCAGTGTTGCTTTCAGAAATTTTTGGCGGAACAAAACATTCTCACTGATTAATATATTTGGCCTTGCCATTGGCATCAGCGCGGCACTCGTGATCTTCCTGATTGTGCAATACGATTTTAATTTTGACAAATTCCATAAAGATGGTGACCGCATTTACCGCGTAGTTTCCAACTTTAGTTTTTCTGGCGAAATATACCACAATTCTGGTGTTACGTCTCCTATGGGCAATACAATCCGCAAAGAAATGACCGGGCTTGAACTGGTGGTTCCATTGCGCACCGCAGATGGAGATACAAAAGTTTCTATCCCGGTAAAAGGAAATGCCCAACCGGTTATCTATAAAAAACAAGAGCACATCGTATTTGCAGATGAGGCTTATTTTAAGATGATTCACTACAATTGGCTGGCGGGCTCCGCCAAAACATCTTTACAGCAAGCATACCAGGTGGTACTGACTGAAAAAATGGCAAAGCAATATTTTCCAACACTCAGCGCTACCGGAATAATAGGAAAAGAAATTTATTTTAATGATACAGTCAGGGCCAATATCAGTGGCATTGTAAAAGACATTGAACAAAATACGGATTTCGTTTTTACGACATTTATATCCAGGGCAACACTGGAAGATACCCGCCTTAGGCCTGAGGACTGGAATGAATGGAACAGTACTAATTCTGCCTCGCAACTTTTAATAAAGTTAACTCCCGGTACATCTGTTGCTTCGGTTGAAAAAGGATTGTACCTGGCCTATAATAAATACCGTAAAAAGGAGAATGAAGCAAACAGTAAAGATTCTACGGCTTTTGCATTACAACCGTTGAGCGATATTCATTTTAACAGTGATTATGGCACTTTTGGGCCGCGCCTCGCGCACAAACCTACACTATACGGATTGCTTGCCGTCTCCGTTTTTCTTTTATTACTCGGTTGTATCAACTTTATTAATCTTACTACGGCGCAATCCACGCAACGGGCCAAAGAAATAGGCATCCGCAAAACATTGGGCAGTTCTAAAAAGCAATTGATTACTCAATTTCTGAGTGAAACTTTTTTAATAACGGCCATCGCTGCCCTGCTTTCTATCACCATCACTCCCCTGCTGCTGAAAGTATTTGCTGATTTTATTCCTGAAGGATTACATTTCAATATTTTAAATCAACCCGGTATAATATTATTTCTACTGATACTTGTTGTGTCAGTTACACTACTATCAGGATTCTATCCTGCCATTATTTTATCCGGATTTAAGCCGGTACTTGTTTTAAAAAACCAGGCATACACAAACACAGGTAAAACCAGGAATGCTGTTTTGCGTAAAACACTCACGGTATCGCAGTTTGTAATTGCACAGGTATTTATTATTGCTACCATTCTCGTAAGTAAACAGATTAGCTATTCATTAAATAAAGATCTCGGATTTAAAAAAGATGCGATCCTGTTTCTTTCAACTAGCTACAGAGCTGAGCCCGGCAAGAAGTTTTTGTTCATAGACAAGCTAAAAGCAATTCCGGAAATAGCCATGCTTAGCTTATCTAACACTCCACCAACATCAGACAACACGTGGTCAAGCACGATGAAATACAAGGATGGGAAAAAAGAAATTGAAAGTAATGTCCAGCTAAAAATGATCGATACCAATTACCTGTCTTTGTACAAAATGAAGTTGTTAGCCGGCAGCAATCTTCCATACAGCGACACGGCAAAGAATATGATCATCAATGAGACCTATGCTAAAGTACTTGGATTCCGGAATCCGCATGACGCTATTGGCAAAACAATTGAATGGAACGACAGAAATTTACCCATCGTCGGCGTTGCAGCTGATTTTCATCAGAAATCATTACATGAAATTATAAAGCCGCTGGTATTAACCTGCAATATAAAACAAAGCCGTACACTCAACATTTCGCTGCAGGCACAAAACGCTGCCGGAACTGTTTGGAAGTCGGCCATTGCTAAAATTGAAAAGGCATGGAAAGAAATATATCCGGAAGACGATTTCGAATATCACTTCCTGGATGAAAGCATCGCAAAATATTATACCAGTGAAAAACATATTTCAAGCCTGCTGCTATGGGCCACAGGATTGGCCATCACTATTAGTTGCCTTGGTTTGCTGGGGCTGGTTATTTACATCACCAATCAACGCACGAAAGAAATAGGCATCCGAAAAGTGATCGGGGCTACTGTCGGTCAATTAGTAACACTTCTCTCAAAAGATTTTTTAAAGTTAATTGCCATTGCATTTGTAATTGCGGTGCCGATCGCCTGGTGGGGCTCTTATAAATGGTTAGAAAATTTTGCATATAAGACAACGGTTAGCTGGTGGATATTTTTATCGGGGGGTGCGATTATGTTTTTAACCGCGTTGATTATCCTTGGTTTGAGAACATTTAAGGCAGCAAGTATGAACCCGGTAGAGTCTTTAAGAACGGAATAGTCTGAACTGGGATTGATGCGATTAACAGGATTAAATGGAAATGGATCAATAAGAAATGGAACAGTCTGTTGTTTAAAATATTCCCATGGTCACCCAGGGTGAAGCAATATCTCCGTGTAATGTACTGAAATGGTATAACGCTGTTCACAATCGCAGCTGGCAGTCATTGCAGGCTGCTGGCATGTGGTTTTTATTGCAATTTTCCGGCGGTATGGTTGGCATTGGTGCCTTTTTTAAATGAACGCAATTAAGCAGTTTGGTAAATATGGAAATACTATTTTTCAATGGCAGATAAAATAAGTTTCGTCAATGCCTGCAACTAATAACTCAACACTTTACTCATGATAAAAAATTATTTTAAAATCGCTTTCCGCAACCTGTGGAAAAACAAAGTGTACTCAGCTATAAATATTGTGGGACTTGCCATTGGCATTGCGGCCTGCATTATGATCATGCTGTTTGTCTTGTATGAAAAAAGTTTCGACAACTTCCATACAAAAAATATTTACCGGTTAAATGAAGTGCAGAAATTTCCCGGTATGGTGGCTTCGCAAAAAGTAGGCCTATCCATGTTTCCGATGGGGCCAACTATGAAGATCGAGTTTCCGGAGATTAAAAATTTTACGCGCGTGCACTGGCAGGAAAAATACCAGATGACCTATGGAGAAAAACGTGTTTATCTTCCCGAAACTTATTTTGTTGATTCAACTTTCCTGCAAATCTTTGATTATAAAATCATAAAAGGAAACCGTGCAACCGCATTGGAAAAACCGCATAGCGCCATCATTACAGAGGCAACCGCACAAAAATTATTTGGCAATGAAAACCCGATGGGAAAAACGATAACCCATTACGCGGGCGATACAACAAGCTTCGAGGTTACAGGTGTTATGCAAAATGTACCGCAAAACTCGCAACAGCAATTTGACGCCTTGTTTTCTTTCAGTACTACTTACAAACCATGGATGGCGAATAACTGGGGCGGCAACTGGCTGGATACCTATTTTGAAATGGCGCCAAATACGAATACCGCTGCACTCGAAAAGAAATTTCCTGCCTATCTAAAAAAATATATGACTGCAGCTGGCAACAGCGATGGCTGGAAATTTTATGAATTATTTTTATTGCCGTTGAAAGAAGTACATGCAGGCGCCACTGATATCGGGCTTGATTATCTCAATTACCAAAAGTTTGATAAAAAATATACCAATATTTTTTTTGCCATTGGCCTGATTGTGTTGCTGATTGCCTGTGTCAATTTTATGAATTTGTCTACAGC
>JBDUAY010000246.1:0-8721 GCA_040004415.1 Bacteroidota bacterium
TTGTACGCAATAAATTTAGTATTAAATAATAATATACCATCAGGCATTGGCGTTATTATGTTTGATTCTCTCCTGGTTTCCCGGGTTTAAAAAAAATTGGTCAGAAAGTTGCAGAGGAATCGTCGTATTAAATCCATATCCCTATGCCTAAAACTTTACAAACCGTAAACAAAATTCCCTTGTCTCATAGCATAGGGATAATGATATTAATTGTCTTCTCTCTTTTCTCGTTTCAACTATTACATGCACAGACGGGATATATTTATCTGCATAAAAAAGCACTGGATGAAAGCTCTAGCGTTGATTTCACATTCAATATAACAGGTGATACAATTCTTTCAGGTCTGTTGCTAAACGATAAACCGGATTATTTTAACGTGGGCGATATTGGTTCAAGTCATGCTGTAACTGGTGCTAACGCGGGTGATGGCCAGTTATGGGCCACAACAGTGGCCTCTCCCGGTATTGCTTCTTATTCACAACAGGGACTGATTTATTTACGCACGCCGGGCAGCAGCGCCTGGTTGCCTACAGGTCAAACAGGTTACCGTATTGACGGAGCAGAATATAACAGTATGGTATATACGAACCAGGCCGGGAACGCATATTATTATACCTATGGCGGCAGCGCAAACCAGATTTATAATCCAGCCAATCATGGTAATACCGGCTTGCGCGATATTGCTTATGGCAGCGGTCTAACCGTTGTTGCAGATAACAACGGTCATATTTTAAAATATACAGGTACCTATGCTGCCGGCAGTGATAGCTGGTCTGATCTTACTGCTGTCAGTGGTATACCGCCCTATGTTGCACAGGTAGATATTCAGCCTTCAACCCAAAAAATTGTACTGCAGGAAGGATTAAACATTGTAGTACAGCAGGGGACGATTTATACGATGAATAATGATGGCAGCGGACTTACCATGATTCCATACCCGGCCAGTACAGGCCCGGCTACTTCTTATGGTTTATGTGTAACTGACCAGGGAACCATTTATGCAACTTACTACGACAATGGGCTGCAGGCAGATTTCATATTCGATTACGATGGAAGCACATGGAGCATCAATCAGCAAGCGAGGTACTGCGGCAGGCCAACGGGTGGCACAGGCAATGAAGTATGGGCAGTAAACCTGAATGATGAAGCCAATACAGCAGCCACTTTATTCACACTTATCCCCGATGGTAACCGCGACTGGGTAGATGATGAACGCGTCCGGACTAATTATACCGGTAACGCCATAATGATACCAGTGCCCGCGGGAAATTATACAGTTACAGAAAGCCTTCCGGCTGGCTGGGATTTGAATGGAATAAAAGCATCCGATCCTACAACTAATTCCAGTACCAATTCAATAGCCAAAACGGCAACGCTTAATGTTTCCGCCGGTGAGATAGTACATGTTACGTTTACAAATGAACTGGTGCAGGCAACTACCGTAGCCAACAATTGCGGTATACAGGTACTGGAAGATTTTGGTTCTGGCGGCACAACATTTACACCGCCGGTTGTGGGTATCACTCCCTATCATTATGTAGCAGATGGATTTCCGCTGGATGGATACTACACAATTGAAAAGACAGGCGCAACATGGCCAATTACCAATAGTATCACGGCGGATCATACATCAGATGCAATTGATGGCGGCAATGGTTATTTTATGCTGGTAAATGCCTCTTATGGAACCGATGAATTTTACCGGAAACGGGTTGTTGGCCTGATTCCCGGGGAGTCTTACACATTAAGTTTTTTCTCCGCAAACATCTCGCCGTCGCTTCCCGTGATTCCGAATATTACCCTGGGTATCGCCAATGTAAACAGCGGAACTTTTATCGATTCAATATCAACAGGTAATATTACCGGGTCAGCCTGGGCACAACATATATTCACTTTTTCAGCCACTACCACCACAGCAGATATGGTAATACGCAATAACGGCATTGGTGGTAGAGGAAATGACCTGGTAATTGATGACATCACTCTATCACAAAATTGCCTGCTGCCTTTTAAGCTGATCAACTTTGGCGCGTTAAAACAAGATAATACGGTACACCTCAATTGGCAAACTGCTTCTGAAACCAATACCGCCTATTTTGTTGTTGAAAAAAGCACCGATGGAATTAATTTCCAACCGATTGGCAAAGTTTTGGCTTCAGGCAAAAGTGAACTCAACAACTATACATTTACCGATAACAACATGACAGCCGTAATGAGTTACTACCGCTTACGAATAACCGATAAATATAAACCCGTTTCACTTAGCCCGGTCCGTGTTGTAACGCAACTCCGGAAAGGCAGTAGTGATATATTAGTTTATCCCAACCCTGCACGCTCACAAGTGCAGATTATATTACCGGGCGTAGCCGGCGAACAATCAGAAGTTCTATTGTATAACCAGGGAGGTCAACTAGTAAAAACAATCGCCGCTGGCAATCAGCAAGCTATCAGCCTGAACACAGAAGCTTTTGCCAAAGGGGTATACTACATCAAACTGGCAAAAGGTAACCAGGTATTATTCACGACTAAAATGGTAAAGCTATAAAAACCAGAAAAATATTGCCTATATGTATTGTACAGTCAAAAAACCGCAGCGAATTGTTGCGGTTTTTGTCTTAATATAAATTGCTACGTCATTTCCCGCACCTGCTTCTTTATCAATAGTAACTCCTGACAAACAATATGCGCAAAGAAGATAGATCAATACAAAAGCGATAAAGCTTAAGAGGAATTACCCGATGTCTTTCAATATTTTTTTCAAGGTTTGATCTTATTGAGAAAGACAACGGCAGTTTTGTAAGCTACCGTTGTCTTAGCATTTTTATTGCATCACTTTTATCACACCTGCTCCATTGTATGAATGATACTCTCCATTGTACATAGCATCTGCGCTGGCTGGTCCCATTTTGTATATCCCCGGGCTAACCGCACGCACCGCATAATAATAAGTTTGACGGCTACTGTTTAAGTCGACAAACAAATTAATTCTATCATCGCGTACATCCATAGCCGTTGGTGAAGAAGCATCTTTTATCCATTCCATGCCGGGCAATTCTTTGGTGCGCGGATTTTCAATCTCGAAACCAGCAGGCAATAAATCTGTCAGCACAATATTTTCCACTGATCCGCTATAAGATTTTTCGAGGCTCAGTTGCACAATTATCAAATCATTTTGCTTAAACGTGTTGCCCGTAATGGCGCGCCCATACCGATCATAAAATTTCCGGCGCACTTTTATATAATTGTCTTCTTCTTTATATGCACCGCTGACGCTGATGCCTTCGCTTTGCCACCAGTAATAGAGGTTGCCATCTCCTTTCGTTGCAATATCAACTGATGTACCAGCGAGTTGCTTTGCATTGAATTGCATGCTGCCGCCCAGATACGTGCCCACTGTTTTTCCATTGGCATTGATGGTTGCAGTCACGGTTGATTTATTGGCCGCTCTTGCCAATTTACCCATTGCTAAAAAGCTAAATGCACTTTCCTGGGTGCTGTACCAGCTACGTTGTTTTAATTTATTTACTACGTGATTTGCCATTACACCAATTTGTGCATTACCAGGATCAGCATCAATTAATACATTCAATGAAATAGCTTCATCGCGAATATCACTATAAAAACTGCCACCGGTCTGTGCTACCGATTCTTCACCACTGAAAGATGCCGGCAATAATTCGCGGAACCTGCTTTTGTCTCCTGCAACCGCGTAGCTTGCTGATAATAAATACCGGCTATCCAACGCAAGCAATGCCGGATTTGCCTTGTAATAATTCATCACACTGATGTTAGGCTTGCCTGCAAGCGACAGCACATACAAGCTATACGCTACTTCTTTTGGTGCTATTTTCTTTTGTTCCTTTTGATTATAATAATAAATAATTGTTTCGCGGTTGCGCAGTTTTCCATTAAGATAATTAAGTAAGGTAAGCAGGAGTCCATTGTCTACATCATACCCTGCTTTCTGTGCCTCAATTAAAAAATGCGCCGCATATACGGATGACCACCAATGCTCCGTGCCTTCACCATCCCACAATGTAATACCACCATTGTATAATTGCCGCAGCTTTATTTTACGAATAGCTTCCTGGATATTACTATTAGCAGATGCTTTGCCTGCTTTACCGGTATTTAATAAATCAGCCAAATCTCCATAATACAATTGCGGAAATGCAGTTGATACCGTTTGTTCTGTGCAACCATATGGATATTCAACCAGGTAAGCAAATTGGTTAGCCAGTTGTAACGCTGGTGAACGGCTCACAATTAATTTATAATCGCTGCTGCCCGGCATAAAATCATTCAGCCCAATATTTAATTTTTGATTGGCATTGCCGGGGATTGTTCCGCTACCTGTTACTTTTTGCAGCGTAGATGCCGGGCGGACTGTGATATCTGTCTCATCAACAAACTTCTCCCCCATCCCTTTTACTGCTACTTTTATTTTTCCAGTACTGATAGCAGGTGATGCAATTATTTTGAAAAGCACACGTGCTTCACTGTTAGCCTTCAGATCTACAGATTGCTGCAAAGAACCTGCTGCCTGCAACGGAGCAGTTACACTCAGCGTTGCTTCCGCCGTTGTATTTTTGTTGGTTGTATTGGTAATGGTAACGGGAACAATTACAGTATCACCCGGACTTAAAAACCGCGGCAACGCAGTGCTCAGCACAATAGGATCTGCCACCGTCATGCTCGTTTCTTTGCTGCCGAAACTTTCATTTTTATAAGCAACCGCCATCAATCTTATTTCTCCGCTAAATTGGGGAATATCAAATTCAAAATTTGCTTCACCGCTGCCATTTGCTTTGGCAATACCGCTCCAGTAACTAACAATCTTTATACGCTTGTTGGGCATCGGGTTGCTACGTTTGCTGGTTTCTAAATCTCCATCACCACCCGTACTGCTAAGCCTTGCCAGCACTTCCGGAAAAAGCAACGGATACATGTCATAACCATTTACTTCCAGCGATCGTTTTGAATAAAAATAATTATACGGATCAGGTGTTTCAAAATTGCTAACCTGTAATACACCATTGTCTACCGCTGCAAGTGTTACATAACTTCCTGCAATGGCCTTTACGGTTACTTTTTGATGTGTACGTGAGCGAACGGATTTTTCAGCCACCACCTGTACATCCATCTTGCGGGTTTTTTCTTCCACCATAATATTTTTATACCCATGGGCTACGGTTAATGGAATATCACTTACATCATGCGGCTTTATTAAAGTGGCTGTTACATAAACATTCGGTAAATGATCTGCTGTCAGTTTCAAATCCAGCGAAGCCTGCCTGCCTTCTACATTCACATATTGATAAGAAACCACTTTATCTGTTTCCATGGTAACAAGCATTTTTCCGCTGAAAGGCGTTTTAAACAGCACTTTAGCGCTTTCACCTGTATTGTAGGAAGTCTTATCAACATCAATATCAATATTGCCTTCGGTGCTTACCTCAAAAGAACTGTTGTCATTTCCCCATCTGCCATAACTATAAAATTCTTTTTTTACATAACTGCTGGCGCCGGGCAGATAGACACGTAACTCGTAATTACCAGCGGTGCGTGGCGTAAAAGCGTAATTTGTTTTTTCTCCGGAAATAGTAATCATGCCGGTCGCTGCTACCTTATCATCCTTCTGTGATTCATACCTGAAATATTGGCCGTTCTTCGTTAGCACCGTTCTGTACTCATGTTTAATCACTTCCACTTTGGCCTGCGAAGAAGCCAGTTGCTCCGTTTTATTTATGGCAATCAACGGAAAACTGATCGATTGATTCAATGGATAATACCACCAGCCATCTTCTCCAATACCAAAGAAAACTTGCTGCGTATAAATATCTGCAGAAGTGCTGCGACTAACCGGCCTGCCCGTTTCATCAAATACAGTTGCATAAAATGAAGCCTGCAATACACCCACGTTTTTATACTCGTCTTTAGCAACAAAATTTTCTGTGGCATTACCATTTTCATCTGTCTTCCCTTCTTTCACCGCCTTATCAAATGAAATACCCTGGTTAGCAATAGAAAAATTATAGTGGTCATATTTTTTAGGGTTGAAGGATTTTTGCTTTACCTGTATCTCGCATTCGTAATTGCGGTTGGCTGCAGGGGGACCGAAAAAGTTTATTGCATTGATAGTGAGTTTAGCAGATTCGCCCGTAGTTAAACTTTCTTTATCCAATTTCGCAGTCACTTTAATCCTGTCAGGCACAAATTCTTCTATTCTGAAATTTTGTGTCCCCAGTAAAACATCATTCCCGTTATATACTTCAAGCGAATAACTTCCTGTGATGGCTGAAGCTGCAATGTCAACGCTTCCTTCCAAAGAACCCTGCTCATTCAAATTTTTTCTGAATGTTTTTAACTCTTTCCCATTCGGCAACAAAAATTTCAATTTAACGGGCAACTCTCCGGGTGATTTCCATAATTTATCGCGTAGCACAACGGAAAAGTTTACTTTTTCTCCAGGTCTGTAAATATCGCGTTCTGCGTAAATAAAGGCATCCAGCCCGGTAGTATTAATATGTTTACCGCCCACATCAAAGCGGCTCATATTTACTTTAGTGCTATTGAAAGGCAGATAGCTAAAATCTGTTTCTGTTTTAGCAATAATCATCGCTGGTCTAAAGCCGGCAAATTGTTTTTTAGTGTAATTAATTTCAGCAACGCCTTCCGCATTGGTACTCCCGGTTCCTAATAACTGATTGTTACCGCCATACGCGAGCACATTTACACCGTTAACCGGTAAAGCTGTCTTTAAAGAATTTATAAACACATAAATTTTATCTGTACCTTCTTTGGCAATCAATCCAAAATCAGATAAAGAAATAAAGCGGCTATCGCTCACCCAATTATCTTCTGTTGATTTTATTTTGATGTGATAAATACCTTTAAATTCTGACAGCTTATCTTCTATATTAAAATTAAAAAGCCTTGCAGAACCACTTTTCGGAAGCGTTTTTGTTTCAATTTCTTTTTCATAAATAATATCGCCTACGACAGCATCACTTTCACCCTCATAATTTTCTTCATTGTTGTCAGTACTGGTTTCTTTTGGATAATAACCACTGCGCTGTGCCGCCAGTAAATTATTCTCATAAATTTTTGAAATGATTACTTTAACCCTGGCAACATTCACCAATTTAACTTCAATATTTTTTGCGCCCTGTCCCGCCAGGTAAACAGCCTGCTTATTTACAAAACTTACAGCGGGTTCCAGTTTGCCGAAAGCGAAGTTATTTTTGTATTCATCTTTTAATACTCCACCAATTTTCCCGCGCAGGCCTTTCTTTAGGGTAAGCGCATAACTTTTTGATGCATCAAAACCATCGCTGGAGATCATAAAACCATCATCTGTAATTGTTGCAGTAAACTTAACAGCCGGATCAAATTTTATAAAAGATGCCAGTTCTTCTGGCGCTACCTGCTGACTGGTTTTAACCGTAAGTGTGCCAGTGCTGCCATCATGGTCTGCATTCACATCATTTACAGTAAGCGTAAAAGGAGATGGAATCAGCGTCTTTGTTTCTGTTTTCTCTTTGGTAGCATTGCTTCCACCTTCAGGTATGATGCCTTTGTCAAGACTTATTTTTACGTCATAATCACGATCTTCCGTTGTGAGACCTGCTATACGTAAAGAAATTTTATCATCGGCAGATACAGATTGTACCGAATAGTTAGCCGTTTTACCATCAACCGTCACCGCTAGCTTATCTTTGAGCGCCGCTACGTCTACCGGGTAATTAAAATACAAATCAACCTGCGGAACAGCCGTCTTCGTATTTTCATCCTGCAACACCCAGGTAATGTTTGTGTTTTCTAATTTCAAATTAGCCGTACTGAATACAATGTTCTCTCCTTTTTCTACTTTGTCAAATTTTGAGAATCGGAGCAATTCGTTGTTAAGTTTTGCTTTATAAGTAGTAGCTGCCAACAAAGGTCTTGATGGAGAAAAAACAAGTTCATCGCCATGCTCCCAGCGAAAACGTCCCTGGATCTTTGGTTCAAAGGAAACGTATTGGGTAGAATCCCATTGATTGAGCAACGAGTCATTTACAAGTGGTTTATTAAACCTGAATACAAGATTACCCAACTGCGGTACTTCGTCTTTTGCAGTGGTATAGTCGAGCGCAACAGCCTGCCGGTTACAGGCATATAAAAAGACAATACCGATAATTACCGGGATTACAAAAAGCTTTGTAATACGCATATAGAGGTTGGGTTGAAATGTTTTTAAAACAGGGTGTTAAAGTACAAAAATGATCATACAAAACAGGTTTTGTTTTCTTTATTTGGAAAAAGAATACCTGAAATTAGAAGTGAGAAGCTACGGGGGATAGTCCTGCGGGACCATAGTATTAAAATATTACGGGCGAAAGGTAAATATATAAGATTAGTCTTTTCAAATTTTATGCGATAAGGATTTGTTAATTGATATTTTTACGTTCCGAACGATTTAACGTGCCGCGGTTATTTGTACTAATTATTTAAATGAGGTTTAACCGCAAGATGAACGTGCCACGGTTATTCATGCGGGGAATATCATCCTGAGGTTTTAACCGTGGCACGATAATCAATCAGTGAAGAAATAACAAATAATGAAAATCAAATCAACCGATATAAAACGATTCTGTAAGAAACTGCTTATCACATTTGCAGCATTGTTTCTTTTATTTTTCCTGCTCAACTGGATTTTCCCGGTTCCTTCCAATATTGAA
>JBDUAY010000654.1:0-2597 GCA_040004415.1 Bacteroidota bacterium
TTGACTTGCGCATTGCGAGATCTGCCCGCTGCCGGAACGCCTGGCTACCCACTATCCAGCCGGCCATTCCGGTTCAAATCCTTGAATTCCCAACCATCCACCGTAAGTATTTTCGCTGATCGGTAACCTAAGCGCGGTTGCGTACTATTTTTATGGACTTGTTGTGCACGGGTAATCGTATTGCCTGCAATCAATCCGAGCAACAGCGAAACAAGTAAACTTAAAGGGCACTTTTTAGAGGTTTGCATAGCAGCAATCTTTTTAACACCGGGAACAGACGGTGTATACTAAGGTAGGTAAAATTGCATCAGGGGGCTCAAAGGCCTGGCGCATATTGCAATAAAAGTAACTGACATGTACAGAAGCGACGGGAGGAGCTGAAAAATGTTCATGATTTTTTTTTCAGCAATGGTGCGGCCAGGCCCCAAATTGAAATACAACTTGAAGACTTCCATTTTTCAGTTACTACTATTGGGCTTTCGCAAGATCTTAAAAAAACCTTTTAGATTAAATGAAAACAGTAATTTTCCATTAGGCAGAAATTAATCTGTCTGCAACTTTATGAAAAGATATCTGTTACTTGCTTGCCTGCTTTTATTATTGACTGGCGTATTCGGGCATGAGTATATACTGATGGCCTATCATTTCAAACTCAACAAAGGTGATAACCTCGAGATCCACCTGTTTGTAGCGGATGGCTTCAACGTGCAATTGGAAAGGCCTGTTCAGAATGCAATTATTAAAAAATTTGAACTGTTGACACCGGACAGTATCGTCAATTTAAAAAACCAGCCGGACGGTAGTTTGCCTGTTGTTAACCGGCGTGTAGATTTTGACGGAGGCGGTCTTATTCACATGGAAAGAGATTATGCAAAAATTTCTTTACCCACAGATAAGTTTTTTGAATATCTAAAAGAAGACCATCTTGATGGAATTGCAGGAAAAACGGATAAGAAAAAAAAAGAACAACGCGAGCGCTATACCCGGTACATAAAGGCGTTGGTGCAAAGCGGTCATCAATACACTGATAGTCTGTACAGAACCAATATAGGGCAACGCTTTGAAATCATCCTGTTGCAAAACCCGTATCAGCTGCACAAAGGTTCCATCATCCAGGCAAAAATATTATTTGAAGGAAAACCGCTGGCGGGCAAGATAATGACTGCCCGCAATCGAACAGGAAGTAAGGCAAGTATAGTTCAAACTTCCAAAACAAATCAAAACGGTATATGCAGCTTTCAATTACCGAGAACAGGTGACTGGTTTATCCACGGTACTTATATGCTGTCCTGTCCTGATAAAAATGACGCGGACTGGGAATCTTTTTGGACATCTTACAGCTTTGAGATTGAATGAAAATTAGTCAGTTTCCTATACATTTTGTAAACTAATAATTATTACTCTTCAATAGTTCGCAGTGAATATTTTATCTCAACTATTTCAATTGGCTGAACGTGAAAAATGTACATCCGATAACTGATTATAATCCCCGGGATCTTTGTTCAGTTGCCGAAAAACAATTTCAATTTGATAAACCCACTTTATCTGGACAACTGTGGGGCCCTGGGTGCTTTTCCAGCCGCCGTTGCTGATTATGTTTCTCGCAAAGATCGGAATTATTTCCCCAATGTTTTTAAAGAAGTACACAGGCATGTTTTTGTAGTAATATTGATAGCCGCTGCCATTATTTACGCCTTGTACAGACCCATTCAGCCAAACTCTGGTAACTATTCCCCTGTGGGCGCTTTTTTGAGGTAAGGGTTTTGCTTTCATCAGGGGTATACGAACAAAGATAAAAATAGCAAGCCCGGACAGGCCTCATACCGGGGTAAATTAGCTTTATTTTTATTTCTCAACTGAAATTCAATCCAGGCGATTGCATATTTCGTATTTTCAGTGCATTGATACTTTATCATTATTTCTCTCTTAACATCTTAAATAAACATATTATGCTGCAGTCAATTTTGAAACCCACCTTATTGGGTGTGCTCGGAACCCAGGAAATTATCATTATCCTTATCATCGTTTTATTGCTGTTTGGAGGTAAAAAGATTCCTGAATTAATGAAAGGTTTAGGCAAAGGAATGCGTGAATTTAATGACGCAAAAACCAATGTTACCACTCAAATTGAAGAGGGTTTAAAGGAAAAAGAAATCAAATAATTTTTCATGTTTAGGTAATTATGTCCTTTGAGGCATTTAATCCGAGCATTGCCTGTAAGAGGTTATTTACAGGATATTTTAAAAATGCGTGTGCTTTTTTATCAATTACCCATGAATGCATACGCATTTTAAAATGAATTGATTAAAATCTAGTGAAAAGGTAGATTACTCTTTTAAAAGCATGTCTTTACTGACGCTGAATTTGTTATTTCATCCCGTTTTAATTGGTCCGCCTTTTTCTTCATTAAAGAAGCAAGCTGCTGTAATGAAGAAAATATTATTACACCTGGTTATTTTCTTACTCCATCATCGTATTGCAGACGTGTTGCCAACTGTAGCTGCTATACCCGCTCACATTTTATGATATTCTGAGCATATCGCCACCGTTCATTGTGAGAACGGCAAATACCTTGTTTACCTTGAATACGGGGAGGC
>JBDUAY010000013.1:0-28124 GCA_040004415.1 Bacteroidota bacterium
AGCAGAAGTAATACAACTTGGTAAAGATGTAGTGAAAGAGAAATACGGCAACCTTTTCGATATGTATGAAAAGATCACAGGCGAAAATCCGTATGAGCAACCCATGCGTATTTACCCGGCTGTTCACTACACCATGGGCGGGCTTTGGGTTGATTATGAATTGCAAACATCTATTCCTGGGTTATATTCTTTGGGTGAAGCGAATTTCAGCGATCACGGCGCCAACCGCCTGGGTGCATCTGCGCTGATGCAGGGTTTAGCCGATGGTTATTTTGTAATACCGTATACAGTCGGCAACTACCTCGCCGATGAAATACGCACCAATGCCATACCGTTGGATCATCCGGCTTTTGTTGAGACCGAAAAAGCCGTTTCAGATAGAATTGAGAAGCTGATGAGCATTAAAGGATCGCAAACAGTAGAAAGTTTTCATAAACGTTTGGGCAAGATCATGTGGGAGAAATGCGGCATGGCGCGCAATGCCACTGGTTTGCAGGAAGCGATTACTGAAATACAGCAATTGAAAAAAGAATTCTGGAGCGATGTAAAAATACCGGGGGAAGTTGCCAGCATGAATCCAGAACTGGATAAGGCAAACCGCGTGGCAGATTTTATTGAGCTGGGTGAATTGATGTGTAAAGATGCGTTGAACAGGAATGAAAGTTGCGGTGGCCATTTTCGTGAAGAAAGCCAGACAGAAGATGGCGAAGCAAAACGTGATGATGCCAATTACGCCTATGTAGCCGCGTGGGAGTTAAAAGATGATAGTGACTGGGAATTGCATAAAGAAATGCTTGAGTTTGAAGTAGCGAAACCAAGCCAGCGTAGCTATAAATAACGAGCGAAACACGTACGATAAGGAATTTTGGACCTTTAGGTAATATGACGCTTAAATTAAAAGTTGTAAATATTTTAATGGGTGATCAGGGCACTGAAAAGAGTGCAGTCGCAAAACTATTAATGGCGAACGATATTCAATTTGAGGTTACCCCTCCTATAGTAAATTTTTAATTGACAAAGTAATATTGAGCTACATGGAATACTACAATATGAATCTTACACTCAAAATCTGGCGCCAGAAAAACAGTAAAGACAAAGGTGGATTTGTAACCTACCCTGTAACTGATATTTCTTCGGAAATGTCTTTTCTTGAAATGATTGATGTGCTGAACGAACGATTGATTCGTGAAGGTCAGGATCCCGTGGCGTTTGATCATGACTGCCGCGAAGGCATTTGTGGTAGTTGCTCCATGGTTATTAATGGCAAGCCGCACGGTCCGTGGAAGGCAAATACAGTTTGTCAGCTGCATATGCGTGCGTACAAGGATGGCGAAACGATTGTAGTGGAACCGTGGAGAGCGGATCCTTTCCCGGTGATAAAAGACTTGATGGTAGATCGTTCCGCTTTTGATCGCATCATACAATCAGGCGGTTTTATCAGCGTCAATACCGGTAATGCCGTTGATGGTAATGCTATTCCAATTAATAAAGATGATGCAGATCTTTCTTTTGCAAATGCCATGTGTATTGGCTGCGGCGCTTGTGTGGCTGCCTGCAAAAACAGCTCAGCATTGCTATTTGTATCAGCAAAAGTTTCTCATTTAGCTTTATTGCCGCAGGGCTCGCCCGAACGTAAAAGCCGGGTATTGAACATGGTGGCGCAGATGGATAAAGAAGGTTTTGGCAGTTGCACCAATACAGGTGCCTGCGAAGCAACTTGCCCGAAAGAGATTTCGATAACTAACATTGCACGGCTAAATGGAGAATATTTTGCTGCAGGACTGACGGTTGATAAATAATTTTTTATCCTGCTAAATATTTTGAGTTAAAAAAAATCGAATCCACGAACTGGATTCGATTTTTTTTGTCATCAATGGCGGCCAGTCCAAAAAATGCCGATACCGTTAATATAGTTTTGCGGGTCAACGCTTACTGCAGTTACAATTGGTGATTAAACTGTGACTATTAGTTTACCAGGCTAAGAAACATACAATAATTTTACTGGATCCGGATTTATGTGTCCGGGTTTATTTGCGGGTTAACAATATGATTCTGTGCTATTCTTAGTACATTCATGTCTTAATTATTTTTATGACCCAAAAACTGTTGACAGGTATAGTTGTTCTATGCATGTTGTCATCCTGTTTACTTAATAATAACGACGTGAAAAAAGAAGCTTATAACTGGCCACAGGGAATTACCGCACCAATAGCTGATATAAAACCGCATAACCGCATCATACATGGAGATACTGTGCCCGATAACTATTACTGGATGATTGATTACTTTAAAAAAGGACCGGATAGCACGAGGGTAGTTGATTACCTGAAAGCAGAAAACAAGTACCTGGATACCATGATGAGTGGCACAAAACATCTCCAGGCGAAACTCTTTAAGGAAATGAAGGCCAGGATAAAAGAAAAAGATGAATCGGTGCCTTTTTTAAAAAATGGCTACTACTATTATACACGCAATGAGGAAGGCAAACAATACTATAAATATTGCCGGAAAAAAGGCACACTGGATGCAAAAGAAGAGATTTTACTGGATGCAGATGCAATGGCGGAAGGTTACACTTATTTTGCCGCTACGGGTTTTAGTATAAGTGAAGACAACAAGCTAATGGCTTATGGCATTGACACTGTTTCACGCAGACAATATATTATTCACATAAAAAACCTGGAGACGGGTGAAGTTTATAAAGAAACAATCGCTAATACAACCGGAAGTGCTGTATGGGCCAATGACAATAAAACGCTTTTTTATACGGAAAACAATACCGAAACATTACTAACGGAAAAGATTAAGCGCCATGTATTGGGAACCGATGCTGCAGCGGACGTGGTCGTGTATACCGAACGTGACCACAGTAATTATATTCATGTTAACAAAAGCAAATCGGCTAAATATCTTTTTATTGTTTCGAAAGCAACTATGTCATCTGAATACCGGGTACTGGATGCAAGCAAACCGGAAGGAGATTTTAGAGTTTTTCAACCGCGTATGAAAGAAGTATTGTATGATGTTACAGATGAAGGAAATAAATTTCTTGTGTTAACAAACTGGAATGCAAAAAATTTCAGGTTGATGGAATGCGCGTATGAAAAAACAGACAGCGCCAGTTGGAAAGAAGTTATTGCGAACCGGCCCGACGTATTGCTGGAAGATGTAGAGGAATTTAAAAATTTTGTTGTTGTGGTGGAACGTAAGAATGGCCTGCGGCAGATGGATATAAAAAATCTCAGCACCGGCAAAGAACACTATATTGATTTTGGTGAACCGGCTTATTCTGCAAACCCGGGCATTAATCCTGAATTTAACAGTACCACACTACGATACAACTATACATCGTTAACTACACCTGTTTCTATATATGATTATAATATGGAGACAACAGATAAGAAATTAATGAAACAACAGGAAGTTGCCGGCGGGTATAATCCTAAAGATTATAAATCAGAACGGTTGTACGCCACAGCCAGGGATGGTACTAAAGTTCCGGTTTCATTGGTGTATAAGAATGGTTTTAACAGAGACGGCAATGCGCCACTTTTACTGTATGCATATGGATCATATGGGCTTAGCATGGATGCCAGTTTTAGCAGCGCAAGATTGAGTTTACTAAACCGCGGATTTGTTTTTGCAATCGCACATATCCGTGGTGGCCAGGAAATGGGAAGACAATGGTATGAAGATGGTAAGCTGATGAAAAAGAAAAATACATTTACAGATTTTATTGATTGCGGCGAATATTTAATTACGCAGAATTATACCGCCCGCGAACACTTGTATGCGCAGGGCGGCAGTGCCGGTGGGTTGTTAATAGGTGCCATTGCAACGATGCGGCCTGATGCATGGCATGGTGTAATTGCGCAGGTTCCTTTTGTAGATGTGGTGAATACGATGCTGGATGAAAGTATTCCGTTAACCACCAATGAGTTTGATGAATGGGGCAACCCCAAAAACAAAGATGCATATGATTACATGAAATCATATTCCCCCTATGAAAATGTTACAAAAAATGGGTATCCAAATATGCTGGTGATGACCGGGCTGCACGACAGCCAGGTGCAATATTTTGAACCAGCGAAATGGGTTGCTAAAATAAGATCTTTGAAAACCAACAATAATATCTTGTTGCTGAACACTAATATGGAAGCTGGTCATGGCGGTGCTTCCGGCAGGTTTAATTATCTGAAAGAAGTGGCCCTGCAATATGCATTCTTATTTGCGCTGGAGGGAATAGCTGAATAACAGGAATTGGGAACTGGTTGTATTTCGAATTGGGATTTGTGCAATAAGCGTTTCAATGCCTGGTTGAGGGTTTTAATATTACAGTGTAACCCGTCTGAATGGCGCAGCCGGGCAGGCATCTTGTGGGTAGAAATGATTTATATGGGAAGCGCATGTCATAGGCATGCTTTGTGCAAGTAAGTCATTAGCATTTCCGGGGAGGCATTTACAAAAAGGGTTGCCGCATTTCTTAGTTCAATGGGATAGAATCCTTTGATTAATCATTACTGATGCAACCAGCCACTGTGCATACGGCCGCCCAATTGCGAACAAAAATACAAGCGTGCGACGCCAGCCCGAAAGAATTCATTCTGGCGGGGATTCATCCGGGCAGGCAACAATATCTAATATAACCCCACGGCCGGGATCAAACAAATAAACCTGGTTTATTAAATTAATTGCCTGTAATCGATTTTGTAATAAGAACCAGTACCGGCTACAACCTGAAATTATATCCCACCTGGAAATGTGCCGCGTGTGTAGCAAGGTTAAATTGGAAGTAAACAGTATTCTTTTTAAATGTATAATGATTCGTGACAGAAAAATAAAGTAAATCGTCGTGGTTATGATAATAATCTCTTTGATAAACATTGATATAATTTAGCCGGCGCAAATAAGACCCAGCCCCTATTTTTATGCCAACCTTAGTTTTAGATCTGCCTTTAAAAACCCATTCGGTGGTAACACCCAAAGAACCGAGGTATTTTTTTCTATCGATTTCGGTAGCCTGCGAGTCTGATAAGTTCTTGCGAAAATTATAATAATTACCAAATTCATTAAACAAGCTGCCTTCCACCCCAATATACCGCCATTCTCCCCTGCGCCCCATGCTTGTTGCGGCACTAACCCCACCATACAAACCATAGGCGCCAAAAAATGTGGCCCCTGTTTTATAGGTGGGCATTCCGTTCGGAGAATAATAATAATTATAGTAGCTGCCGCTGTTTATCTTGTAAGAACCCACTGCCATAGATGCGCCGTAACTGATCCTGAAATTATCAACCACATGCGCGCGGTGAAGCCCTGCCTGCAAAGTGAATAAAGCATCCCGCCAGGCATCGTTTGCGCCTCCTGCGCTCAGCGCCCCATTAACATACGTAGCCGATTTGACAGAATCTGACGCTACCGGCATGGCATGATAGGCTGAATTGTTGCCTTGCAATGGATGCTGAAAATAAGAACTTTCGATACAGGAGCTGCAAAAAAATATACCTGTAAGCAGCGTTAAAGGCGGTAGTATTTTGTAGAGGGTCATAAGCCAATTGACAGAACACCAGCTTAAAATGCTGCACTTTAAAAGCAAAAGGATTGTGAAATTACCTTTCCCATTGAAAAACAATAGCTTCGGGCAATAAATAGCAGGTTTCAACGCTAATAATTAAACCATTTCAGGGCTGTGGGGAAGTTGCTTATTTTATGTTTGATCTACCTTGGTATAACCTTTTCTTTGCGGGCGCAAATATCCCGTACAGGCACTACTGTATCCAATCTTCGCAAAAAAATTATTTACACAAAAGCTGACAGCTTCCAGCTTGATACCGTAAGCATACTACCCAACACATTTGTAGTGCCTGGTGTTAATAAAGACGCGTACAAGATCGATTATATCGGTGCTACATTTACGTGGATTAAAAAGCCACCGATAGACAGCGTGTGGGCACAATACCGTGTGTTCAATGCCAAACTGAATGCTGTTACCCGGCATTTGAATTACGACAGTATCATGAACTACTTTATTGCGGAGAAGCCGTACGTATTCAATGATAATTCTTTCCGGCAAAGCGATCGCTTTTTTGATTTCGGAACGATTAATTACACCGGTAGTTTCGGCCGCGGTATTGCATTCGGTAACAGCCAGGATGCTGTAGTTACATCAAGCCTTAACCTGCAACTGAATGGTTACCTGGCGGATAGTATTGAAATTGTTGCCGCCATTACTGATAATAACATTCCGATTCAGCCGGACGGCACTACGCAACAGTTGAACGAGTTTGATCGCATCTTTCTTGAGTTCAAAAAGAAAACATGGGCATTAAGCCTGGGCGATATTGATATTCGCCAGAACAAAAGTTACTTTCTTAGTTTTTATAAGCGCCTGCAGGGGGTTGCTTTTGAAACCACCACCAAACTGGCATCCAATATTACCAACACCAGTTTATTGAGCGGCTCAATTGCAAAAGGAAAATTCACACGTAACATTATCCAGGGCCAGGAAGGAAACCAGGGTCCATACCGTTTGCAGGGGGCAAACAATGAGTTCTATTTTGTATTGCTGGCTAATACTGAACGTGTATTCATTGATGGTGAATTATTGCAGCGTGGTGAAGACCGCGATTATGTAATTAATTACAATACGGCAGAGGTTACGTTTACGCCAAAAAGAATGATCACAAAAGACAGCCGGATACAAATTGAATTTGAATATGCCGATAGAAATTATTTGAATGCCAATTTATATTTCAGCAACCTTACCAATTTCAGTGATAAGCTGCGGGTGACCGTTAGTGCATTTAATAATAGCGATGCAAAGAGTTCGCCCATTAATCAAACGCTCGATCCAAACCAAAAAATATTCTTACGAAGCCTGGGCGATAGTATCAATAACGCGTTTTATAAAATTGCTACGCTGGATACTTTTTCAGCTGGTAAAATTTTGTATAAAAGAATTGATACCACTTTTAATAACGGTGCAACGCATGATTCAATATTTGTTTATTCCACTAATCCGGACAGTGCTGTTTATAATTTATCATTTGCTGATGTTGGCGCAGGCAAGGGTGACTACATTCCCGTATTTGACGGGGCCAACGGAAAAGTATATGCATGGGTAGCACCTGCCGGTGGCGTAAAACAGGGCGAATTTGAAGCAGCTATTTTCTTAGTAACTCCTAAAAAGCAGCAACTGGTAAGTGTTTTGGTTGATTACGATCTTTCAAAGAAAACCAATATTACAACGGAGCTTGCCTATAGCAATTACGATATAAACACATTCTCCAATATAGATAAAGCAGATAATAACGGATATGCTGCTAAGATGAAAATAACCAATGAGCATGATTTTAGCGGTGCTAAAAAATTAAAGCTCCTGAGCAACGCAGGTTTCGAATATGTTGATGCAAGATTCCATCCGCTCGAGGTATTACGCAATGTTGAATTTTTACGTGATTGGGGATTGCCCTATGTATTACCGGCCGCAACAGAAACAATTATAACTGGTGGTGCCCAGTTAAATGATAACAAACGAAACAGTTTTAAATACCAGTTCACAGATTATAAAAGAAACAGCGATTTTAATGGCATCCGCAACAGCCTTACACAGGTGCAGAATATAAAAGGCTGGCAGTTTAATAACCAACTTAATTTATCGAATACAAACAGTACAGTAGAAAAAGGTTATTTTCTACGGCCTGTTTTTGATATTTCCAAAAGCTTTAAACAATTGTGGAATTATACAATTGGCGCAAACTATTCACTTGAACACAATGAGGTAAGAAATAAATTTGCTGATACCGTAAACGCCGCTAGTTTTTCTTTTCAGACGATTCAGTTTACGTTGAAATCTCCGGGTAAATCTAACCACTGGAGTTTGAGTTATAACACCCGGACCAATGAATACCCTTTTGGAAAAGATCTTGCAAAAAGTGATATCAGTCATAATATCAATTTTACGGGAGAAATATTAAAAAATAAACATCATCAGTTCAGGTGGAATGTTACGTATAGAAAATTGGATATTATTAACAGTGCCGTTACTACCCAAAAAGCTGATCAGAGTGTATTGGGCCGCGGTGAATACCAGGTAAATGAATGGAAGGGTTTGCTAACTGGTAATCTTTTATATGAAGCCGGTTCTGGCCAGGAGCAAAAAAGGGATTATGCTTTTCTTGAAGTACCTGCGGGTCAGGGTCAGTACACCTGGATTGATTATAACAACGACGGCGTGCAGCAGCTGAATGAATTTGAATTGGCACAGTTCCAGGACCAGGCAAAATATATAAAGATTTTTACACCCAGCAATGAATTTATAAAAGCCAATTACAACACATTTAACTATAGCATAAATATTAATCCGCGTGCAGTGATTGATGCAAGAAAATCACATGGCATAAAACAATTTGTTGGAAGATTGAATTTTCAATCATCTTTACAAATAGCAAAAAAAGAAATTGCCAGTGGTATTGTGCAATTGAATCCATTTAAGTTGCCGCTTAGTGATACTTCACTCATCAGCCTGTCCTCAATATTTATAAATAGCTTCTCCTTTAACCGTTTTAGTACCAAATGGGGACTTGATATAACCAACACACATAACAGCGGAAAATCTTTATTAACGTATGGACTGGAAAGCATTAGCCTGCGCGAATGGAGCAGCCGGGCTAGGGTTAATCTTAGCAAATCCCTGCAAATAGATATCACTGGCAAAACCGGCACCAGCAGCCTGGCAACCGATAATCAGAAATTTGAAAACAGAAATTATGCTATTAACCAATACTCATTAGAGCCGCGCATCAGCTATACAAAAGGAACTACGTTACGTTTTGTTACGGGTTATAAATACAGCAATAAAAAAAATAAAGAGGGTGATTTGGAAGCCTATTCCTCCAATGCGGTGAACACAGAAATTAAATACAATATTCTTCAGTCGAGCTCCATACTAACCAAATTCACTTATTCAAATATCAGCTTTTCGCCTATTGCCAATGTAAATTCTACTGTAGGCTATAATATGCTCGATGGCCTGTCGCCTGGTAAGAATTTTCTATGGAGCGTTGAAGTAACCAAACGCCTTGCCAACAACCTTGAAATTAATGTACAATACGAAGGACGCAAACCCGGGGAAGCACGAATAGTTCATATTGGCCGGGCATCAATAAGAGCACTGTTCTGAGATTTTGAGTATTCAGTAGCGGGTACTCAGCCAGGAGCAACCGCAGATTCAGATTACAATAAATCTCAGCAAAAATTATATTTTAATGATGATCCTCATCACCAAAAAAATTGGTACGCAAATATTGTGCGTTTAGCCGTTAGTATTAAAGGAAGGCCAATCAAAATAGCGCTAAGTTTTATTCCCCTTTTTTAATTGTTACAGAATCGTACGCCCGAATACTAAATCCTTCCTGCTTACACTTTATTTAGGGCATAAAAAAAACCGCTCTGTTGAGAGCGGTTTTATATAGAGAAGTGTGCGTTAGCAATTAAAAACTAGCCAAACAAACCACCTTTCTTCAACTCACGTGTTCCTTCGCCAATTTTGAAACCATTATGGTAAATTTCAATTTTATAATTACCACGTTGAAAATCGCTGTTTTGTTTCCATGCAAATTGAACATTCTTCTTTTTACCAGCTTCATATTCTACCGGAATTTTTGAAGTATACAATTTATCACCTTCGTTACGTGTAGTGAACGTGCCAGAACCCAATGCTTCAACTGTAACTGGTTTTCCATCAGGACCAGTTATGCAAACATAGATATCAGCAGTTCCTGAACTAACTATACGGTTGTCAACATCAAAAGCGATAACCAGTTTATCTACACGTTTTGCAGTAGTAGTAACTTTTTCACGACCATTTTTCTTTTCGTTGATGGGCGTGATAGTTATATTAGATGCGTTGAATGTAGAAGCGATATCAACTTTTTTGTCAGCTTCAGCTTTAGCAGTAGTGGTAGTTGCCAAGTCAGACGAAAGCTGTGTTGTCTTTCCTTTTTCAGAGGTTAAATCTGTATTTAACTGTGTGTTTTGAGAAGTTAACTCTGTAACCTTTTGCTCAAGACCCGCAATTTTATCATTTAACTGACCAATTAATTCTTTAGCTCTCGTAAGTTCTGCTGCAGAAGCATTTTTCTTACTTAAGATACTGCGAATTTCTGCTTTCCTTTTTGAAATATCAGTGGTAGCTTCAGTAAGTTTAGTCTGCAATTGGTTATTGTTTCCTGTTACTGAATCAAGACGTGCCAGAGACGCATCGAAGCTGCGTTGAATTTCACTTTTTTCATCAGTTACTCTTGCAATCTGATTGTCTTTAACAAGGATGCTTTGCTCATTCTTATTATTATTCCAGAGCAAATAACCCCATGTACCTAAAAGACCTACTGCCAGAAGACCAATAATTAGACCCCTGTAATCTTTCTTTGGAGCCTGGTTTTGTGGAGTGGCGGATGGATAATTAGTAGTACTCATATTAGATTTGTTTTTTCAAAAAGTTAGTAAAAACCGTTCCGGTTAGAAGGCTGATTTTTTCAGCTATTTACCCTTTAGACTAAAACCATGCCAGAAATATTTTCCCATAATAAAGGCTTATTCTTAACAAATTTTGTTTAACAAAGAAAGAATTATACCATACTGAATACCAGCCACCGGCAAGCGTTATATCGATTTCGTGTATTTCAAATTTAGTTATTAATCCATAAAATATAACTGTAATTTCTCCCTCATTATTTTACTAATATTGCAGGAATATGTCTGTAGAAAAAATCTTAAACGATTGGAAAAAAAAGACCTTTAAACCTGTTTATTGGCTTGAAGGAGAAGAAGGTTATTATATAGACCAGGTAATGAGTTATGCCGAGCATCATATTTTAAGCGAAGCAGAAGCCGGATTTAATCTCACAGTCTTCTATGGCAAAGATGCCGCCTGGGCTGACGTTGTAAACGCCTGCATGCGTTATCCAATGTTTTCTGAAAGACAGGTTGTGCTGTTAAAAGAAGGCCAACAAATGCGGGACATTGATAAGCTTGAAAATTATATCGCCAATCCCCTGGCATCTACTGTATTTGTTGTTTCGTTTAAAGAAAAAAAAGTTGACGGGCGAAGTAAGCTGGCAAAAATATTAAAGGACAAATGCGAACTGCTGTCAACAAAAAAAATGTTTGAGAACCAGTTACCTGAGTGGGTAAACAACCTGGCCGAATCAAAAGGATACAGCCTTTCACGAAAAGCATTGATGCTGATAGTTGAACACATTGGTAATGATCTTTCAAGAATAAACAATGAAATTGAAAAGCTGGCGGTTAACCTGGGTACCCGCAAAGCAATTACCGAAGATGATATTGAAAAATACATCGGCGTCAGCAAAGAATACAATGTATTTGAATTGCAAGATGCGCTCGCGAAAAAAGATCTGGCACGTGCCATTCGCATTATTGGATATTTTGAAAGTAATCCGAAGGCGGCTCCTATCCAATTAATATTACCTGCGATCTATAATTACTTTGCAAAAGTGTTTTCTATTTTTGGTATGAATGATAAAAGCGAGAATGCTGTAAAGCCAATGTTCTATAATAATATTTTTGCTGCCCGGCAGGCGCTGGACACTGTAAAAAATTACGGTTATGAAGGAGTGGAAAGAACCATTCTTCTTTTACATAGTTACAACCTAAAAAGCCTTGGGGTGAATGATACAGGTACGGCAGATGCATCGCTGCTGAAAGAGCTCGCTGTAAAAATGCTGATGTAAATTGAATGATTTTAGCCGCAGCATCGCAGTTCAATGGAAAAAAAATTGCGTCCATTTTTTTATCCGCTAAGCAAGCGCGTGTTTTTTCGTAGTTGCTAAGACCGTTCCTGTGTAGAATGACAAAAGGCCTAACGATAATTATGTAAGATGGATTGACAATAAAAAAATAATGCTAAATCTCATGGGCGTATGTCACCCTGAGGCGCGAAGGATTTTCAGCGACCAAACGTGAACGTAAAATCGATATTGATTTTTTTTCAATGTAAAAAAACGGGGAAAATCTTTTATAACGCGTTTTCAGCATTCTGCTTATCCAAAGCAAGCTGTGTTTTCAATGCATCCAGTCCACTAAACTTTTGCTCCGCCCGTAAATACTTTTTCAGATGTACGCGTACCGTTGATCCATACATATCTTCATCAAAATCAAAAATATTTACTTCAATCACTCTTTTGGTACCGTCTATTGTAGGTCGGATACCTATATTCATCATCCCTTTAAGCGGCAGGTGGTTAAGGGCGGAAGGTGTAAGGCCGTTTTCTTCTTCGTCCTTCATATTTATTATTTCTACCTGTACCGCATATACGCCGTTGCCCGGTATCAGTTTATCTTCTATTTGCGGTTGCAGGTTAGCGGTAGGATAGCCAATGGTTCTGCCTAATTGATTTCCCTGCACTACCAATCCTTCAAAAAAATAATCATATCCCAAAAAACGATACGCCTCTTCTACCCTTCCATGCAACAATGCTTCCCGTATTTTGGTAGAACTGATAGCTGCTTCATCAACCAGGTGAACAGGTATTTCAATGAGCTTAAATGCATGCTCCCGGGCATAGTCTTCCAGCAGGTGAAAATCTCCGGTTCGATCTTTACCAAAGCGGTGATCATATCCTATGATAACTGTGTGGGGATGGAAACGGCTTACCAAAAAATCTTCTACATAAGCTTTGGCAGACTGTCCTGAAAAAGCTTGTGTAAAAGGAACGACTACCAAATTATTGATGCCCTGTCGTTCCAGCAATTCAATTTTTTCCGGAAGCGTGTTAATAAGCTGAAGCGGCTTTGTACTAACAATTTTCCGGGGATGGGGATCAAAAGTAACCAGCACTGTTTCGCCGGCAATCTGCCGTGCTTCCTTTGTTAATTTTGCAATTATTTGCTGGTGGCCCAAATGCACGCCATCGAAAGTACCGATGGTGACGACCGCCTTATTAAAAGCGGGTAACTTTTCTATGTTGCTGTAAACTTTCATTATAAATTGGTGCAAAACTAATTGATAATTGAAATTGATAATTGAAAATTGAATATTTAGTTTTGTGCCATAACCAGCATTATGAGTTTATATTCAAAAAGAGGGGTTTCCGCACAAAAGGAAGAAGTACACAAGGCTACTGAAAAATTAGACAAGGGCCTATATCCCTATGCTTTTTGTAAATTATATCCGGATTACCTGGGCGCTGATGCTGATTGGGTAAACGTAATGCATGCGGATGGCGCTGGCACCAAAAGTATACTCGCTTATTTGTATTGGAAAGAAACAGGTGATATTTCTGTTTGGAAAGGAATAGCACAGGATGCTGTGGTAATGAACCTGGATGATCTGCTGTGTGCAGGCATACACGATAATTTATTGTTTTCGTCTACCATTGATCGTAATAAACGTTTGATCCCCGGCGAAGTGCTGGAAACAATTATTAACGGAACACAGGAACTCTTTGAAGAACTTAGAAGGTTTGGAATAAATATTAGCTATTTGGGCGGAGAAACTGCCGACGTGGGTGATGTGGTTAGAACAATTGCTGTTAACGGAACAATGGCTGCACGGTGGCCCCGCAACAAAGTTATCAGCAATGAAAATATAAAAGAAGGTGACGTAATTGTTGGTTTTGCCAGTTACGGACAGGCGACATATGAACAAACGTATAACAGTGGCATTGGCAGCAATGGTTTAACCAGTGCACGCCATGATGTGCTGCATAAAACGTATGGTGCCCGGTTTAGTGAATCATACGACACAGGACTGGATGACGATGTAGTTTATATCGGACCACATTTTTTTACTGATGAATTAAAGACTAACAACTATGCACCCGGAACGATACCGGCTGACGCCCGGCTTACCATTGGCCAGTTACTTTTATCGCCTACAAGAACGTACGCACCGCTGTTGAAAGTTATACTTGAAAATCATTTTGATGACGTGCATGGTATTATACATTGCAGTGGCGGCGGGCAAACAAAGTGTATGAAATATTTACCGGGTAATTTCAAAATTATAAAAGACAACTTACTTAACGTTCCTCCCATTTTTGATATTATTCAGCAATCTTCTCATTCAGACAACAGAGAAATGTACCAGGTTTTTAATATGGGCTGCCGGTTGGAAATTTTTACGGAAGAAAAGTCAGCAGACAATTTGATTGCTATTGGAAAACAATTTGGCATTGAGGCAAAAATAACCGGCCGGGTAGAAAAAAGCGATAAGAAAGAGTTGCTATTGAAAGTTGGACATGAAGAAATTGTTTATTGAGATAATAGAAGATTTTTCTTCTACCGAAAGGCTGCACTGTTGCGTTCAGCTCATATTTCACTGCCTTTCTAAAAGCATATCGCTGTAAGAAATATTAATCAAATCTATTTCTTCAATTCCAAATTCCCGCATATAAAAATTACACTGTTCATTGAGTTCTTCAACAGATAAAGGTGCATATTTATTACTCGCCTCAATTTCTACAAAATTTCCAAGTTGTGCCAGCGTGTCGAGATGAAATTTAATATTGCCAATAAAATAAATTTCGCGTTGCTTTTCTACCGTTATTTTAATACCTGCTGCTGCTGCCAGTATTGATTTCAAAGCTTCCGGATCGGTTACCTGCAATAAGCTGAAGGTTGACTGTTTGGGTCCTGCCTGGTCTTCTCTTTCGTAATAAATTAAATTATTTTCAATGTTGCCCTGCCGTAGTTTTAGCCGGCCTTTTAATGTATTAAAATAGGTATCGGTTTGAAAATCGGTCCCTTTATATTCTGCGTGGTTGTCAAGCAGATGCTTTCTTATTTCAGCAGCTTTGTTTGTTCTTGCTTTAATTTCAATATTGATAAATGACATCCGGGTGCTTTTGGTAATAAAAAAGTCCCGGCTGAAATATCAACCGGGACCTCTATTTAAATATTTTTTTACAATGATACCTTCTCTGCCTGGCGAACTCTTGTTTTGCCAGCAGAAACGGCTGCCGCTGCCGGCTTAGCCTTTTTAAAACGGCTTGCAATCCAAACATTGTCCAGTTCTACTTTGTCCAAATCTTCATAACCCGCACCTGTAATACAGTCCCAGCTGCAATTACGGTTTAAATTGGTGGCAATTTTAGAAGATGTTTTGGGATACGCTACCCACAGCTTCGCATCGGTTTTTAATGCAGGCAAAACTTCGTGCAGAATGCCTGATAGCTGGTGTTCACTAACAGCAAAAACAAGCGCAAAATCGATCTTGCGGCTCTTTAATAAAGGGGTCACATTTTTTGAGAAAGACAATTTAGTAAATTGTTTTTCAATTGAAGAAGGAAGCCCTTGAATAAGCAAATTTCTCTCGTCCTGTATCAGGAGTTTTTCAAACAACGTTTGAGACATATTTAGAAATTTTTGTTTTAGGGTTTGTTTAGTTGGCCGGGGAAGTGCAAAGGTAAACATTAACGCCCAGACATTACTATAACACTAAAAATAACAGGTGCTATTTAACGTTTGCAGCGGTTATATTTTGATCTAAATCATTATTTCAGATATTATTACCTGTTTTGAGACTTATAAAGGGCCAGCGCGGCGGGCATTTGCGCTTTCAGGCGTACTATTCTATTATCTTCAGAAGGATGTGTGCTCAGGAATTCAGGCGTTTTGCCAGCACCGGCCGCTTTCTCCATTCGCTCCCATAAAGGAATTGCTTCTTGTGGATTATAACCTGCCATGGCGGCATAATTCAACCCAAATTTATCAGCCTCATATTCATCTTTACGTGAGAAAGGTAACATGACGCCCAGCTGGCTCCCAATTCCATAAGCATTCATAAACGCAGATTGTGTCTCTGCGGGCTGGCTTGATACCGCAACAGACAGCGCTACGCCCCCGAGTTGCTGCGCTAACCCCATGCTAAGCCGCTCGTTGCCGTGGTTGGCGAGTGCATGTGTAATCTCATGTCCCATTACCACCGCCAGTGCGGCTTCATTCCCGGTAAAAGATAGTAAACCCGTGTATACAACTATTTTTCCGCCAGGCATGCACCAGGCGTTTACTTCTTTGGAATCAACCAGGTTGTATTCCCAATGGTAACCATCCAGCACATTGGCTTTTCCAAGTGAAGTATAATAGGCGGTGATAGCGGCTGTAAGTCTGCCACCTACCCTTTGCACCATAGCCGCATCCCGGTTAACAGTTACGCCCACCACTTTATTTGCAGTCAAAAATTGCTGGTATTGTGCGGCAGCCATCGTTTGCACTTCCGCATCAGAAAATAACTTTATCTGGGATCTTCCGGTTACTGCATTTGTTGTGCAACCGCTGAGAATTGCAGACAATACGGAGAAAATGGTAATAGAAATAACATAGCAGTACCTTGTCATTGTGTTCTTTTTAAGAGGGATAAAACATATGACAATTGTTATACCATGTTTACGCGACCGGGGAGACGTAAATCACAAAAGGCCGGTTCCAGACGGCCTTTTGTGTTAGATTTTTTTAATTATTATAGTTACCGCAATATGTTTATGCTGCCTGCTTGCCGGTTAGCCGTCGTTGCCTTCTTCTGTCGCGGTGCTTAAGAATTGGTACTTTACTTTCATTGCCTTTCAGCAGGCGGCTGATATTCTTTTGGTGCGTTAAAATAACAAGCAATGCAACGCCTACAGAAAATATTCTGTAAGGGTGATTGTCGAGATTAAAGATTACAAGTATAAAAACAGGAAATGCGGCGCTTGCTAATATTGAGCTAAGGGATACAAAGCGGGTTAAAAATAGCACCAGTAAGAAGACGCCACTGCATCCCAGCGCTGACCATGGTGAAATGCCCAGCACCAATCCAAATAAGGTTGCAACTCCTTTACCGCCCCTGAAATCTGCCCATATCGGATAAATATGACCCAATACTGCTGCAAGCCCCAAACCTATTTGCAAACTCATTCTTGCAAGCTCATGATCAAAATAAAAAGGAAGTAGCCAAACTAATTTAACAGAAACCAGGCCTTTAAGCATATCTGCTACCATTACAAACGTGCCCCATTTCTTTCCAAGAACCCTGAATGTATTTGTTGCGCCAGCATTTCCACTGCCGTACTCGCGAATATCAATATTGAAAAAATACCGGCTCACCCATACTGCTGTGGGCAGGGAGCCAATCAGGTATGCCAATAAAATAATGATTATTTCTTTCATCAGAAATATTGGTTGAAGTGGAACAACGAAAATACTTAAAACCGCCCGAAAAAACTACAGAAATTTACCCATTCGCCATCAGTAAACAAATCCATCCATCCATCTCCCATTTCTGTTGAAGCACGAGGTTTTGGCGCAGTGCCTCCGCTATGATAACCGGTTCGTCGCCGGTCAGCAGGCCGCTCAATAATACAACGCCGTTGTTGGTAAGATGTTGTTTTATTTGATCCAGTTGCTGAAGAATAATATTGCGGTTAATATTGGCGAGTATCACATCATAGCAAGTTCCCGAACAAAATCCTTCTTGTTTGGATAACAATACACTATAACAATTATTTAAATTAAAATTCTCTGTTGCATTATTAATACTCCACGCATCATTATCGATGGCTGTAACATTTTGAGAACCGCATTTTTCAGCTAATATTGCAAGAATACCTGTGCCGGTACCAAAATCAAAAACGCGCTTGTCTTTAAAATCAAGTCCCTCCATGGCTTCTATCATCATGTGTGTTGTTGCATGGTGACCTGTGCCAAAGCTCATTTTAGGTGTGATGACGATATCGTGTTTTACTTTATTGTCTGCCGCATGAAAGATTGCCCGCACGGTACAAAAATCCCCGATGAGTACAGGCTGGAAATCCGACTCCCATTCGGCATTCCAATTTTTTTCATTTATTACTGATTTTGAGTATTTTATATTGTTTTCCTTAATTATTTCCTCAACACCCGAAGCATCACATTCATCAGCTGGAATAAAAGCTTTGAGTACACCCTTTTCTTCTTCAAAGCCATTGGCCCCGGCAGCTGATAAAAGTGCTATCAATATCTCCCTGACTGCTTCATCTGCAATATTAATTTTGAATTCTATACTATCTGGCACCGTGTATTTTTTGGTCTGTCAATAGGTTATTTCTTTTCTCAACCCAGCTAAAATAAAGAGAAAATTAAATGCATGGCATTAAAAAACCCCAGTCTGCTTTTAACAGTTTCCGGGGTTTACATATTGTGCGTGAAGCTCCAATTAATTTAATCTTGTCTTTGCTGACCTTCAGGTTTTGGAAGCAATATTTTTCTCGACAATTTAAATTTGCCTGTTTTAGGATCAGTACCGGTTAATTTTACTTTAACGGTATCTCCTTCATTCAGCACACCTTCCAGTGTTTCCAGGCGCTTCCAGCTTACTTCTGAAATATGCAATAAACCTTGTTTCCCTGGCATAAATTCTACAAAAGCACCATAAGGCATAATCGATTTCACTTTTGCTTCATACACATCACCTACTTCAGGTACAGCAACAATGCCTTTGATCCAGGCAACTGCCTTATCAACACCATCTTTACTGGTACTGAAAATGCTAACCTCACCCATTTCATTCTTTTCTTCCAGGTTAATGGTAGCACCGGTTTCGCGCTGAATCTCCTGTATAATTTTACCACCTGGCCCTATCACTGCACCGATAAATTCCTTATCAATAAACAGTTTAACCATTCTTGGTGCATGTGGTTTAACATCTGCACGTGCTGCCGGAATAGCAGCATACATCGCTTCAATAATATGCAAACGGCCATTGCGTGCCTGCGAAAGCGCCTGGCGCATCACATCCATACTTAAACCATCTACTTTTATATCCATCTGCACCGCGCAAATGCCATCGCGGGTACCGGTTACTTTAAAGTCCATATCACCCAGGTGATCTTCATCACCCAAAATATCAGTTAATACAGCAAATTTTCCCTCTTTGGAAATTAAGCCCATTGCCACACCACTAACATGTTTTGGAATCGGAACACCCGCATCCATTAATGCCAATGAACCTGCGCAAACGGTAGCCATCGAGGAAGAACCATTAGATTCAAGAATATCGCTCACTATACGAACCGTGTACGGATATTCACCACCCGGCATCATTTGCCTTAGTGACCGGAGCGCCAGGTTACCATGACCAACTTCACGACGACCAACACCTCGCATCATTTTTACTTCGCCAGTAGAGAACGGCGGAAAATTATAATGCAGCAAAAATTTTGAATATTCTGATTTGGCAGCACTTTCAATTAATAAAGAATCCAGCGGGGTGCCCAATGTAACAGTGGTTAAAGACTGTGTCTCACCACGGGTAAACAAAGCTGCACCATGCGGAGAAGGCAGAACATCTATTTCCATACTCAGCGGACGAACATCTTCCAGGCCCCGTCCGTCAAGACGTATTTTGTCGTTCAGGATCATATCCCTTACAACATCATACTGAACATCATGATAATAATGTTTTGCAAGCTTTTTAATATTATCAGCCAGGCTTTCACCTTCTGCAACATTATATTCAGTTTTGAGGTGTGCCATCAATTCGTCTCCTACCAAACTGAAATTATCCGAACGCACATGTTTACTGCTTCCGCTTTTAGCTATTTCATACACTTTTGAAGAAGCGAATGCCTTTACTTTTTCGCGCAGTACTTCGTCATGCTCGGGTTTTTTATATTCTCTTTTGGTAGTGACACCTTTTAAACTGCGTAATTCTTCCTGCGCCTTTACCTGTACTTTAATAGCTTCGTGCGCCAGTTCGATGGCTTTAATTAAGTCTTCTTCTGCACACTCTTTGGCTTCGCCTTCCACCATCATAATATTCTTATCGGTAGCTGCGATAAGAAATTCCATATCAGCCTTTGCCAGTTCGCTGCGGAAAGGATTCAATATAAATTTGCCATCTACTCTTGCAACGCGTACTTCTGAAATAATTTCCTGGATAGGAATATCAGAAACGGCCAGTGCTGCAGAAGCTGCCAAACAAGCCAATGCATCGGGCATTACTTCTTCATCACTCGAAATAAGCGTAACCAATACCTGCACGTCGCAAAAATAATCTTCGGGAAACAGGGGTCGTAAAGCACGATCTATTAAACGTGAAGTAAGAATTTCGTAATCATTTAAACGGGCTTCTCTTTTAAAGAAAGACCCTGGTATGCGGCCGGCAGAAGCAAATTTTTCCTGGTAGTCGACCGTTAATGGGAAAAAACTCTGGCCTTCTTTCGCCTCTTTATTTGCTACAACGGTAGCCAGAATAATACAATTTCCCTGGCGAACGGTAACTGAACCATCAGCCTGGCGGGCAAGTTTGCCGGTTTCTATAATAACCTCGCGGCCATCGCTGACGGTGAATTTTGATTGAATTGGTTGTGATAACATAAAATTTGAATTACTGAACTAAGTGCTGCGCAATGCGTCTGGTAAGACAGGAGGGAAACAGGGCAAGCCGTAGCATTAATACTGTGTGATAAATAGTCTGAACTGATTCGTCAAAAACTTCCAAAGACAATTATTCCCAACCTGGTATGGGTTGGGAATAATTGAAAGAATATCGTTATTTTCTAAGTCCGAGTTTTTGAATCAAATCGCGGTAGCTGGTAAGATTGTGCTTACTGAGATAGGTAAGTAAACGTTTTCTTTTACCTACCATTTGCATTAATCCGCGGTTGGTGGAGAAGTCTTTTTTGTTTTCCTGCAGATGTTTAGAAATCTGCGAAATACGCTCTGTAAGCAAGGCTACTTGTCCTTCAATAGACCCTGTGTTTGTTGCTTTACCTCCAAAATTGGAGAAAAAATCAGCTTTTTTTTCTTTTGTTAAATACGGCATCTTAATTTTTTTTTGGCATCCGATAAATTGACATCTTATTAATTCGGCGGCGAAGGTAGCGGAAATATTCTGAAATTTGAAATTTGTACCGCTGAATTTAAAGGCAAAATCTTCCTGAAATTAAAAAACTAACGGTAGGTTTGGCGGTAATTATAAAAATTGATGGGTTTTAAGAAAATTTGCCTTACTGTAACTACGGATCTTACGTACGATCAGCGGATGATTCGTATCTGCACTTCGCTTGCTGAAGCCGGTTACGACGTGCTGCTGATTGGCCGGAATAAAAAGACTTCCCTGCCATTTGCTGAACAGCCATACCAGCAAAAAAGACTGCATACTTTTATTGAAAAAGGCAAATTCTTTTACATTGAATATAATATCCGCCTTTTCTTTTACCTCTTGTTTAATCAAGCTGACCTTTTTTGTGCGATAGACCTCGACACAATTTTGCCCGTATGGCTTATCTCTTCATTTAAAAAAAAGCCCCGGGTGTATGATGCACATGAACTTTTTTGCGAAATGAAAGAAGTGGTTACGCGACCCGTTATTTATCGGATTTGGAAAAAGATTGAAAAAATCTGCGTTCCAAAATTTAAATACGGCTACACCGTTAACCAACCCATCGCAGATGAATTCAAAAAAATGTATGGTGTGGAATATGGAGTAATAAGAAATGTGCCTTTTTTACAACCACTTGATACTAAAACTATAAAAAAAGATTTTATCATTTACCAGGGTTCGGTAAATGAAGGCAGAAGTTTTGAAACGCTGATACCTGCCATGCAATGGATTAACATCCCACTTATGATATGCGGCGATGGAAATTTTATGGTCCAGCTTAAAATGTTAATAGAAAAATATAAGGTTGCCAGTAAAGTAACACTGACGGGATTGGTTACCCCTGGAGCACTTCGAAAACTTACACAAGAAGCGCTTATTGGCATTACAATCTTCGAAAATAATGGCAAAAGTAACTACCTGTCGCTGGCAAACCGGTTTTTTGATTACATACATGCAGGCACCCCGCAGTTGTGCGTAGACTACCCGGCATATACCGAAATAAACAATCTGGTACGAATTGCTGTTCTAACAAAAGATTTGAGCCCTGAAAACATTGCGCAACAGATAAATGGGTTGATCGCAGATAAACCCCTTTATACATCATTGCGCAATAATTGTTTTGAATTGAGACAACAAATAAACTGGGAGAAAGAGAAGCGGGCACTTATCCTTTTTTATAAAAAAATATTTGAACCGATTGACTAAGTATCTACATATCGTGTGCCCGGAAATTCCGAATCCGTCGTCTGCCGCCGACACGACGGATACTTACTTTCAGTTGCAATTTTTGCATGAAGCAGGATACCAGGTAATGCTGCATTGTTTTCATGACGAGACAAATACAGATACCACGCATCTCGAAAACATAACAGCCCAGATTCATTTGTACGAACGGAACCAGGGTCATAAAGGCGTTTCTATCCGGCATCCATATTGTATTTCATCACGTTCTAATCCTTTACTGCTAGAAAACCTTTTTCAACATTTTTGCCCGGTGTTGTTTCAGGGAACAACCGCCACTTTCTGTTTGCCTGAGCTGGTTGAAAAGGGATATAAAATCATTGTACGGATCAACGGTATAGCCTCGGAATTATATGAATCGAATACTAAATGCGAAAAATCGCTTCTAAAAAAAGCATACGCTTTTAATGAAGCCAGGCTCATTAGAAAATGGGAAGAAAAAATATCTGAACATGCCATTATTATTACCACAACAATAAGCGACCAGCAAAAATTTCAGCAATTATATAAAGGAGCCCGAACAGCACACATCGCATCGTTTCTGCCGGTTCCAGAAATAAAAAGTAAGCCCGGCACGGGTATGTATTGTTTGTATTTTGGGGATATGATGAATCCGGAAAACGAAAAAATGGTTCACTGGTTGTCTGACAATATATTCCGGAAAATAACTGTTCCATTAATCGTTGCAGACATTTGCAGCACGATTAAGTTACAGGACCAACCACATCATCCGGAAAGCAATATCTGCATGGTTTCTAATCCTTCGGAGGAAGCATTAACAGAATTAATTCAGAAAGCGCAGATTGTATTATTGCCACGCTGTCATAATAGTGGGTTTGATAAAAGATTGTTGCAGGCCCTGGAAAAAGGACGGCATTGCATCTGTAATGATGTAATGATACACGATACCGGCCTGGAAAAACTTTTCATCCTTGCCAGCGATAATGAAGAAATAATTGATGCTATTAATATCTATTTTTCACAGCCTTTTACAGATCAGGATATTTGCGAACGCAAAGCGCTTCTATGTGCCAGTTACACTGCCCGGAAATCTTTAAATGAATTTGTAAAAATAATTGACGAATAAAATTATTTCAGGCAGCAGGTTGGAACGACAACCTGTGAAATACTACCAGCTTCCATACATCCAGCCAGAACAGGCTATGCGACTGCAGCGCCTTGCTCCTGAAATAATGTTCTCTATGCGCTATTTTATTTAACATGTATTTTCCTGCGGGCACACTAATAATATTTCTATACACCCTGATGATTTTTATTGAGGCGCCAAAATTATATTGAACAGAATAAGCATGATAGAGATACTGAAGATTTTCCAACGCTTCCTGTTGCTTTTTCATAAACAACTCATCATTATCTATTCCTTCATGATTAACAGGATTATCAATGTGTTTAATTGCTATGCCAAGCTTTTCAAACTGCAGGCCCATAAAAGTATCTTCATGACAATAGCCATGCAAATGCTGATCAATAATTAATTGCGAAAGCTGGTGTTTTGAAATTAAAAAATTACACGCCAGAAATGATCGGTATGGATGCCTGCTTCGCTGAGATGCTGAATTTTGTTCTCTTAAAGTTCCATAATGAAAATGCAGGGTCGATGCACCCGGTGTACTTTCCTTATATGCCCGTCCACCCATAATAATCGTATTGCCGGACAGGGCATTTAAATATCGACGCAACCACAATGTGTCTGGGAAGCTGCTATCTGCATCTAAAAAAATAAATGTATCATATTTTGCAGCAGCAGCAAGTTTATGACGAATAATATTTCTGCCTGCATTAACAGTAAGCTCTATATATTTTACATGATCAAGCCCTGTTAGAATTTTGCGGTTGACTTCCCTGAGCGATTCATCCGTGGAGGCATCATCCATTACAATGATTTCCCCTTTTTCTTTAACAGTTGCCAACTGATTGTGCAATGCAGTTATCAGTGAAACGATGTTCCTGTTAAATACAGGAATTAAAAAGGAAATCATGCGATGTTTATCGTAGCATTATCCTCTACCCTGCCCTTTTCTGTTTTTAGCATTCTTGCAGGAAATTTATTAATTACGATGTAATCATGCGTGGCCATGATAATAGTGGTACCGTAATCTTTGCCTATTTTAACAAGGAGTTGCATAATCTCATCAGATGTTTCAGGATCGAGGTTACCCGTAGGCTCATCAGCTAAAATTAATTTGGGAGAGTTTAATAAAGCCCGCGCAATATCTACACGCTGCTGCTCTCCACCGCTCATTTCAAAGGGCATTTTAAATCCTTTTGATTTAAGGCCCACTTTATCCAGCACATCGGCAATCTTCTCATCCATTAATTTCTCATCTTTCCAGCCCGTTGCTTTTAAAACAAATTTGAGGTTATCGTTTACATTGCGATCGGTGAGCAATTGAAAATCCTGGAACACAACACCCAAATTTCTTCTTAGAAAAGGCACTTTTTTCCAGTCCATTTCTTTCAGGTTAAAACCAGCTACTATACCATCACCCTGCGTTAACGAAAGATCTCCGTACAGCGTCTTCAATAAACTCGACTTGCCGGTTCCTGTTTTTCCTACCAGGTATACAAACTCACCTTTGTCTATATTAATGTTTACATCCTGCAACACAAGATTACTTCCCTGGTAGATATTTACATTGCGTAATTCAACTATTTTTTCAGGCATAACTGGCTTTCTTTAATTCCGCAAAAATAAGTTTTAATGCACAAAGCAGGAAACATAATATGGGCACAAAAGTGGAAAACAAATGTTCCCAAAGAGCCTGACAAGAGTTTCAATACCCCTTATTTTACTGCATCAATTTGCAGCACTACACTTTGCCGGCGGCCGTTAACGTGCGGATTAATGCCAACCTTCATTAAAAATTCACCTGAGTACTCAATCCTGTCGTCAAATGGCGATCTGCTACCGGGATAAAGATTAATTTCCTTTACGTGATATTTTTTTGCAGGATCGAGTCCGCCTAACTGAACGGGAAGCTCCGTTGCGGTAATAGCCACCCGCGTATTGACGAGTAAATTAAACATGATGGCACTGTTTTGATCTTTACTCGTATACATTAATGAAGCAAGCCTGTTTTCATGCGGATTCAGTAATCTGAACAAATCTCCCTGCCAGACAGTGTGTTTGAATGAATTATAATTCTTCAGCGCCTGCTGGCAAAAAGCCATATCCTTTTCATTTAAGTTATTCGCCACAATATCAAATCCAAGCTTACCCATGCTTGCTACATCTACCCTGAACTTTATTGGTTGCTTGCCCCAATCCGTTACATGATTATCAGTTGTAATGGATGGAAAAAAATAAGAATAATCCCATTGCATAAAAATTCTTTCAACCGGTTCTGTATCATCGCTGGGCCAGAACTCAGTAAAATATCTCAGCATTTCATAATCTGCACGACCACCGCCACCAGAGCAAAGCATCATGGGTACTGAAGGATATTTCGCCCTGATCTTTTCAAGCACGCTGTATAAACCTCTTACATATTCTGTTTGCAGGTGCGTTTGAGGTAATTTTTGTTTTTGCAGGTAAGAAGAATATGCATTGAAATAGGGTGAATTACAATCCCATTTTATAAATGCCAATCCAGGATTTTTTATAAAAAGACTGTCAACAATATTGTACACAAAATTTTGTACCTGCGGATTGCTCAGATCAAGCACCAGTTGATTCCTGAAATATATCTCTGCTCTTTCTGGTTGTTTGATGACCCAGTCGGGATGTTTTTCATACAATTCACTTTTAGGGTTTACCATTTCCGGTTCTATCCAGATACCAAATTTGATATTTTCTTTTTGCGCTTCTTTTACCAGGTAACCAAGGCCATGCGGTAATTTTTTTACATTTTCCTGCCAATCGCCCAACCCTGCATGATCATCATTTCTCGGGTACTTATTTCCGAACCAGCCATCATCCAGTAAAAACATATCAACGCCCAATTTGGCAGCGCCTTTAAACAATGATGCTATTTTATTTTCATCAAAATCAAAATAAGTTGATTCCCAGTTATTCAATAATGTAAGCCGCTCTCCCATTCCTTCCAGTACGCGGTATTTGCGCGCCCAATCGTGCAGGTTGCGGCTGGCCTCACCTGTACCATGATTAGAAAAAGTATATATCAGTGATGGCGTTTTAAATACTTTGCCAGGCTGCAGGGTATATGCTGCAGAAAACGGATTAATGCCTGCAATAAAACGAAGATTATGATAAGAATCTACTTCATACTCCAACTTAAAATTACCACTCCAGGCCAGTTGCCCCAGCATTACATCGCCAGTTGTTTCTGCTGCGGGTTTTCCGAAACTCAGAATAAAATTGGGCGTTTGCGTAAGCATGGCGCGCGTACCAAGTTTTGAATCGATGCTGCGCATGCCTTGTTCAAGATGGGTTTCAGCAGGCTGCATTTCCCGCGCATATTGCCCCTGGAAAGTAGTGAGGTAAAAATCTTTGTTTGCAAAATATAAATTCGCTGATGCGAATTTTTGCATAACGACTGCCTGCTTTTCATTGTGCATTATCTCTGCCCATTGCTCCGTTACATTTTCATTTTTCCATACTTTATAAAAAAGCGTTACTTTAAATGGATAGACCCCATCCTGCAAAACAATGCTGGTAAGTGTGGTGTTGCCATCAATATTTTTTACTTCATGACTTACATATTTTAAATCAAGCGAGGTGTTGCCGTCTGCATGTGTAACCTGCATCGCAGGTTCAGTAAGGCTATAAGTACCGGCAGTACTGTATGCATTGTTGTAGACGCCGGCCTCATTTCCATCATGCAAATCATATTGCGCTGCTACGTTACCGTATTCTTTTTTATCTGCCAGTACGCCGCCACTGTAAACCATTCTCAACCGGTTGTCTTTATCTGTCTGCAGTAATATGGCATTGCTGCGCGATTCAATTGGGATAAATATTTGCTGCGCGATGCCTGCCTGGTAATTAATCAATACCAGGAATGAAAAAAATATCCTGGCAATTCTTTTTTTAAATTGCAATTGCATATCGTTCGTTATTGAATAAAAGAAACATTTTCCTGACTGTAAGATTGCCTGGTGATAGCTTTTCTGAATACGAAGTACTACATATTTTATTCTAAAAAGCTATTTCAAATTCAGTTGAATTACCGTATCAATATCGTCCATCTTTACATTGTCTAAAAACACAAACACACCGTCTGGCTGTTGGGTAAACTTAATTTTTTCTTTGCCACCAAAGGACGTAACAGTTAGTATTTTCTCTTTTGTTAGCGGAATGAAAACAGATGATCCATCGGGCTTATTTATTATATGCGCATACCAGGTTTTACTCTTCACCGTAACAACGCCCCATTTTTGTGGCACCACTACATTACCTGTTGTGCCGTAAATTGTTTCTCCGTATTGTTCTAACCATTTCCCGGTGGCTGCCAGCGTATCTGTAAATTCCGGTTGTATTTTACCGTTAGGCATCGGGCCAACATTCAGCAGAAGATTTGCGTTGCGGCCAGCTGCATTGATTAAATAATGAATTATTTTTTTCGCAGATTTATAATTGGTATCGGTTATATTAAATCCCCACGACCCATTCATTGTCTCACAAGTTTCCAACGGGAATTTCTCTGCTGCTTTTTGAAAGCTTAAGCCAGATTTGTTTTCGCCGGGCAGATCACGCTCAAACATTTGAAAATCTTCTCCTGCAAAAGGTGTAAGGTGATGATTGTTTCCTATCATACACTGCGGCTGCAATTTGTGTATCAAACCATATATTTCATTGTACTTCCAATCGATTCTTGAGGAACGATCTTTTTCGCCTTCCGGCGCAGTTTGATCCCAATGACCATCAAACCAGATACCACCAATTTCACCATAATTGGTTAATAATTCTGTTAGCTGATTTTTCATGAACTGCAGGTAATGGGCATAATCGCCATGACCCGTTCTGCCAGATTTTTGCCCGGTGCGGCCCGTCTCATGCGGGTAATCTTCGCGGCGCCAATCCAGCAATGAATAATATAAA
>JBDUAY010000655.1:0-2587 GCA_040004415.1 Bacteroidota bacterium
AATGTTCTTACGGCTTTGCATAATCGCTTTTCTAAACGATTTATATTTTTCATTCTGCCATATTTCTTTAAATGGCTTCCCTTTTAAGTCGCCCAGCTGGTGTTGCGCATCTTTATCGAAGCAGCAGGGAACTACGAGTCCATCCCAGGTAATAACAGGTGCATGCCATAGCCGCCAACAATGATTTTCCAACGTGTTTTTTACTTCCACCTTGTTTTGCTTATTTTTTTTGTAGCGACTGTATTTATCATTCGTTGGAATCAGCTGGTTTGGATCGTTTTCATAATCATATACCTGTGCGGTTTTAAACCAAACATCATCCGCACCAATTTCACCGGCAAGTTTTTTCACATCTTCAACCTGGTGTTCATTATGCTTTACAACAAGAAACTGAAAAATAATAAAAGGTGTTTTACTTTTCATTTCACGTTTCCATTTTACCATATTTTTAGCACCTTCCAAAACCTTGCTCAATTGTCCGCCAACCCTGTATTGCTGGTAAACATCCTGCGTGGTACCATCAATAGAAATGATCAGCCTGTCCAAACCGCTTTCAATAGTTCGTTTAGCATTGGTATCGGTTAAATAATGGGCGTTGGTTGAAGTAGCGGTGTAAATTTTTCTTGACGATGCGTATTTTACCATGTCAAGAAATTGCGGATTGAGATAAGGCTCCCCCTGGAAATAAAAAACCAGGTAAAAAAGTTCTTTGTATAGCTGGTCGATGGTTTCGCTGAAGAAATCTTTTTTTAACATGCCGGTTGGGCGGGTAAATGCGCGCAAGCCACTTGGGCATTCCGGGCATCTTAAATTACAAGACGTAGTAGGCTCAACGGAAATAGATAATGGAAAGCCCCACTGTACCGGTTTGTTTATCCATTTGCTTACGTAAAAGCTGCTCAGCACCTTTGCTCCGTTCCATACACGGCGCGGCGTAAGCCTGGATAATAAATTGATGCTATCATTAAAATTAAATCGCCCCATGAATATTGTAAATTTAACGCCGGTTGCCCTACAAAACGTATAAATTTTCGGCCCAAACTAAACCCGTTGCTGTATAACCAATTAGCATGACAATTGTTGTACTCTTGTGATATTGAAACAAAAACTTCTTTCCCCCGAAGCCGTTTCCGCTGCATGGAAATCAGGCATCAGACATATCCTGGCAGCATAAGCGGACAGCGTCTATATTTGCAGTTGAGTTGAAAGCTGATGGCAACGAGAAAAAAGAAAAAAATTTCCCGCAAGATTATATTGGTTTTTGTTGTTTTTGCCGGCATGGCAATTTCGGCAGTATGGTGGTACCGGTATCATGCTACTAATTTTGTTACCTATCCCGAGTTTGGCATTGCCGTTCCTGATAATTATCTCATTCATGGTATTGATGTTTCTCACCACCAGGATGATATTAACTGGGACCTTGTAAAAAGCATGCAGGTAAAAAATATAAAAATTGGATTTGCTTTTATAAAAGCTACGGAAGGCATTGGTAAGGTTGACAGTCATTTCAATCAGAACTGGTTTAAATCGAAAGATGCCGGTATTTGTCATGGCGCGTATCATTTTTTCCTGGCTTTCAAAAGCGGCAAACTACAAGCGCAAAATTTTATTGATGTGGTTGAATTAAAACGGGGCGATCTTCCCCCCGTACTGGATGTTGAACAAACCTATGGCGTACCTGTTGACAGATTGCGCAAAGAAGTAAAACTGTTTTTACAAACCACCGAACAGTATTATGGCGTTAAGCCTATTATCTACACCAATGTTGATTTCTATAAACAATACCTGGAAGGGCAGTTTGACGATTATCCTTTGTGGGTGGCGCATTATTTGCGGCAGGATACACCGCGCATAAAACGCGATTGGTTGTTCTGGCAACACAGTGAAGGTGGCAGGGTTAGCGGCGTATCGTATAAGGTAGATTTCAATGTTTTTAATGGGGATTCTGCAGCGTTTAGAAATTTGTTACTGGAATGAGAAATGTGGGGCGTGCGTAGTAACTGGTGAGTGGGCGTTAACATGAGACGTCAGTCGTGGATGCAGTGAGAAATTATATCCTGGCTCCAAAAGATTTCTTCTCCGGTAGCAGATCGATGGCCAAAAAGCCTTAATACTGCATACTGAATACCCTATACTTTTCAATATTCCTAATACTACATACCCAGTACTAAAATACTTCTACGCATGAGTGAAATGGAACCAGATGTGCAGGATTTTTTAAAACGAATCGTTTGGTCGGTTACGCTCATCATTGTGTACATGCTCATTATTACAAGCGCAGGTCTTGCCGGGGGATGGTTTTTCTTTTATGATAACCCAACCCTGGGAAATTATATTTTTTATAGTTGGATATTACTCAGCACCATTGGCACGGTTTGGTTATTGACAAAATGGTGGAAGAAAAAATTTCCACATGGATGAAATATGCTTCAATAATTATTTCGTGTCTCCGATGGGCTCTTCACATCTTACTGCCCTTTCGTATCCAATATAACGGGGTTACTACCCTTGCCCATAATAATAACTTTTGCGTTGGGTGATTTGGCAATCTCCAGTTGCGCTTTGATGCTTTCATATTGCAATTGTT
>JBDUAY010000247.1:0-8629 GCA_040004415.1 Bacteroidota bacterium
CTTTTTTAATTGAACGACCCATATGATAAATGAGTTAATTTGAAATGTTGAAAATGTTATTTTGCTATTTTCTTACCGTCTTTTCTCTGGATAATTAATTTATCACTTCCCTTACCTCTTGTGCGCGTTTTCAATCCTCTTGAATACTGCCCGTTCCTGCTCCGCGGCTGGCCACCGGATGCTTTACCTTCACCACCACCCATCGGGTGATCTACCGGGTTCATCGCAACACCACGAACCCTTGGCCTGATACCTCTCCAAACATTACGACCTGCTTTACCCATGCTCTGCAAACTATGGTCGCTATTGCTAACAACACCCACAGTAGCATAACAGTTAATCAATACTTTTCTTAACTCACCGCTTGGCATTTTCAAAACACCGTACTTTTCTTCTTTATTGCTTAACTGTGCAGATGAACCGGCACTTCTTGCTATTTTACCACCCTGGGTTGGCTGCATTTCAATGTTATGCACCATAGTACCCAATGGCATGTTCTTTAATTGTAACGCATTTCCAACTTCAGGCGCAACGCTGTCACCGCTTATAACGGTACCGCCTACCTGTAAACCCTGGGGAGCCAGTATGTAGCGTTTTTCTCCGTCTGCATAATTAAGTAACGCGATAAACGCTGTACGGTATGGATCATACTCAATACTTACAACAGTTGCAGGTATATTCTTTTTATTTCTTTTGAAATCTATAATACGATACATTCTCTTATGACCACCACCCATGTAACGCATCGCTCTTCTTCCCTGTACATTTCTACCGGCTGTAGATTTTACTTTTTCCAACAAGCTCTTTTCAGGCGTGTCAGATGTAATCTCAGCATAAGCATTACCAACTCTCCAGCGGGTGCCGGCGGTCATTGGTTTGTATTTCTTGAGTGCCATTTTTTATTGTTTTGTGCGGAATTTTCAGCTCCGCGGCTATAATTTATATTAATATCTTATACAGCTGCGTACAGGTCAATTGCTTCACCTTCTGATACTGTTACAAGCGCTTTTTTATAAGCTGGCTTCTGACCTTTGATATAACCTGCTTTAGTAAACCTTGTTTTGCTTTTACCAGGAATAACAGCTGTGTTCACGTCAATTACCGTTACACCGTAAAAACCTTCAACAGCCTTTTTTATTTCCAACTTATTGGCCTTCCTGTTTACTTTAAAAGCATAGCGGCGCAGCTTTTCCTGTTGAGCGTTTGCTTTCTCGGTTAAAATCGGTTTTATTAAAACTTCAGAGAGTCTCATCTCTTTTTAATTTAGTACTGTTATTAATTATGCAACCTCTTCAATGGCTTCTTCTGAAAACACTTTCGCAGCATTTTCTGTTAGAACCAATACCTGTGCGTTTACAATATCATATGTATTGATATCGGCCAGTAAACTACCACCAACAGAAATAATATTGCGCAGACTTAAGTACAGGTTGTCGTTAAACTCAGTTGATACAAACAAGGTCTTTTTACCATCCAGTTTAAGGCTTTTAAGTATGCCTGTAAATTGTTTAGTGCTTGGTTTATCAATACTGATTTCTTCTATCACCATAATTGCATTTTCTTTTGCCTTATGTGATAAAGCAGAAATTTTTGCAAGATCTTTTACTTTACGGTTCAGCTTAAAATCCCAGCTGTGCGGTTTCGGTCCGAAAATGGTACCACCACCTTTATACAAAGGGTTACGCAGGTTACCTTTACGGGCACCGCCGGTTCCTTTTTGCTTATGTAATTTCTTGGACGACCCCTTTACTTCCATGCGGGTCTTTACTTTGTGCGTACCCTGGCGTTGTGCAGCCAGGTATTGTTTTACAGCCAGGTATATAACATGATTGTTTGGTTCTACACCAAATATCTCTTCGGGCAATTCTACTGAACGGCCTGTTTTATTACCTTTTATATCTAATACATCTACTTGCATCGTACTTCAGTTAAATAGTTGTTGTTACTTCAGAATATAAACAATGGAATTGATATGGCCCGGTACGGAACCGCTGACAAGAATATAATTTTTATCAGCAAATATTTTCATCACTTTAAGGCCTTTCAATTTCACCCTGTCGGAACCCATACGGCCAGCCATACGCATACCTTTCATCACACGTGCAGCATCCGATGAGTTACCCAATGAACCCGGAGCACGCGAACGGTCATGCTGACCGTGCGATTGTCCGCCAACACCATGAAAACCATGACGCTTAACAACACCCTGGAAACCTTTACCTTTTGTTGTACCTACTACACTTACTTTTTCACCTTCGGTAAAAACTTCTACGGTGATGGATTCACCTACATTCTTTTCTATACTATAATTGCGGAATTCTCTTGTAATTTTCTTGGCTGGAGTATTAGCCTTTGCGAAGTGATTCTTTTCAGCTGACGTTGTATGCTTGTCTTTCTTATCGCCGAAACCTACCTGGATAGCAGTGTATCCGTCTGTTTCTTTAGTTTTAACCTGGGTTACAACATTTGGACCTGCCTCAATAATGGTACAAGCTGTTTGCTTACCATCGGGACCAAAAATGCTTGTCATCCCAATTTTCTTTCCAATAATACCTATCATCGTTATACAGTTTGCGCCGTATGGTTCAAGAGACAATCCGATGATGGTGTAAAACCAATTGGACTTCAATCCCCGTTTACCTACCGACCTTTTCCGTTTTGGGGAAGTACCGGCAGTAAACAAACCCTGAACGGCTTGTTTATATGTGCCTCCCGGCATTGCGCCGGGAAGAATTAAATAATCAGAGCTCTTTTCTCGCACCGCAGCACGATTGAGAGATGATGAAAATATATTTTAAGAACTATCACCCTCCGCCCCTAAAGGACAGATGAGTGGAAATTATTATTATGCCTTAATCTCAACTTCAACGCCGGAAGGCAAATCCAGCTTACTTAATGCATCTACCGTTCTTGAACTTGACGTGTAGATATCCAGCAAACGCTTGTGTGTGCTTAACTGGAACTGTTCACGTGCCTTTTTATTTACGTGTGGCGAACGCAATACAGTAAAAATTTTCTTGTGCGTAGGTAAAGGAATAGGACCTGTAACCACGGCGCCTGTGCTGCGCACTGTCTTAACAATTTTCTCTGCAGATTTATCTACCAGATTATGATCGTAAGATTGTAATTTAATTCTGATTCGTTGAGACATACGTAAAAGCCAGTTTTTAATTGGGGATGCAAAGGTAACGGTCTGCATCTAACGGGCAAAGAATTTTTTGTCTTTTTTTGGGGATAAAGACAACTTTTTTGAGCGAGTCCGCATTTTTACTAATAACGTTCGTGTCTAACTGTCCAAAAGACTGATTTTTAAATATCAAAATGAGCGCTTCCGCAACAGATAGCACGGGTGACTGCACTTCAGAGGGCCTTGCTTTTTCCAGAACTAATTCTCCGGTAGCCTTTATAGCCTATCCAGCAAACGATCAGCAATAAAATGGAGGCAATTATGATGGGTACCACAAAACTTAAAATAGAAGCCGTTATAGCTATCGCGTTTTCGCCGCTGGCGACCACAGGGTTTCCGGTACCTAATGTTGCTTTGGTTGAAAACAGCCGCAAAAGCCCGGTGCCAACATGGATGGTGCCCGCAGTTGCACCACCGCCAATTAAGGCAGCTACCCACCTCAATAACGGCTCACTGTTACCCGCCGGCAAAATTGCAAAAGCCAGCACTGTTCCGGCAGCAACGGCCAACGGTGCGGCAACCGCATCCAGCATATTATCGAGAAAAGGAAAATAATAAGCGCCTATCTCCACAACGGCTGCCGTTGCAAAACAAACAATAGCAGGTAAACTACCCAGCCATTGCATATCCGCAGACAAATTAAACCAATGATTGTAAGCTGCTACCGCCGCGGCCAGCATGGGTATAAAAATGCGAAATCCGCAACAGGCGCTAAGTGCAACGCCTAATGCGATAGCCGAAATGATATGATAGTCGAAATGCATTATTAATGGTGCTGTTTAAAACAAATCAATTACTAAGTTATTTCTTTTCTGTTTAATTAGTAAACTTGCGAATCCTCACCTTTTATATGTTCTGTCATCCAATCAGTCATACATAATAGTAGCACTGCTGGCGTGATGCCGGGCGTATTATTCCCGCATACTTTTCATTTTTATAAAAAGCCCTGCAAGTATACAGCAAGGGCTTTTAAAAAAGTTGATTTATCGTCAAAACCCTGCTTTCTTTGTTGCTGCAGCATTTTTATCTGCAGGCCCTGGCGGACAATACTGTCTTATATAATTAGTAAAAAGCGTTGACAGGTGCTGAAAAGTTCCTGCGCCTTCGGAAATACTGTGTGTTCTGTTGGGATAAGACATCAGCTGAAACTGCCGGTTATATTTCACTAGTTCATTGATTAGCATTTCTGCATTTGAATAGTGCACATTGTCATCTCCCGTGCCATGTATGTATAACAGGTTTCCCGTTAAATTTTTAGCGTAGGTAACAGGCGATCCTTTTACAAAATCTTCCCGGTTTTCTTGTGGCAGGCCCATATATCTTTCCTGGTAAATATTATCGTACGTAAGCTGGTTACCAACTGCTGCTATGGCAATACCTGTTTTATAAATCTGCGGATACTGGAACATTAAATTAAGTGTGGCAGAACCGCCCCCGCTCCATCCCCAAACACCTACCCGGCTGCTATCGATAAAAGGCCATTTTAAAATTTCTTTTGCAGCCATTGCCTGATCACGAATGTTTATCAACCCAATTTTTCTATATACGCATTTGCGCCATTGCCGGCCTTTCGGCACGGGCGTACCCCTGTTATCAATCGAAATATAAAAGTATCCGTCTTTTGCCATATCACCATTATACATCCTGTTATTAGCTATGCCATATTGATCTTTTACATTTTGCCCCCATGGTTCCGTATACACATAAAAAACGACCGGATATTTTTTAGTAGAATCAAAATTGAGGCGCTTCTTCATCCATGCGTCCATTTCTATCCCGTCTTCAGTTTTAACTTTAAAAAATGTTACCCCAGGCGCAAATTTATCGGCCTTCGCTATTTCATTATTTACTCTGTCCTCACCATTAATTCCTTTATGATTTGCTATTGTTATCCACTCCGCAACAGGCTTCGTGTAATAATTAGAAAAATTGTGAAAAGCATATTTCGCATCGGGGGAAACCTGGTATTCATGTGTGCCCTGCTGATTAGCGGGCGACATTAATTCCGCCTTGCCTTTTCCATCCAGCTTTGTCCGGTATAAATATTTTTGCGTTGCGTTAACGGGTGATGCCATAAAATAAATATAGCCACCCTTTTCATCCAGCCGCACAATGTCCATTACATCATAATTACCTGATGTGATAAGCGTTTCTTTTTTGCCATCTCTTGTTATCCGGTACAAATGTCTCCAGCCATCTTTTTCACCCGCCCATAAAAATTCTTTGCCGTTATTGAGCCAATCCCACCCACCATTCGCATAATCCTGGTCCCATAAAGGCAGAATATCTATCCATGCAGAATCCGTTTCTGTGTAAATAGTATTTGAAGCACCTGTTGCTGTATTGCACAACATCAGTTTACTTTCGTTTTGTTTGCGGTTAAGATGCTGAATAATTAGTTCTGAAGCATTGGCTGCCCACTCCATTCTTGGAACATAGCTTTGCAACACAGGGTCTGTAGGAATATCCATCCATTTGGTTTGAGCCGTGGCAATATCCACCACGCCAATTTTATAGGGCGATGGCGCTTCACCTGCCACCGGGTATTCTACCGGCACTACTCTTGGATAAATAGAATCTGTTGTATTCAGCATGTCATAATCCTTGGTATTTTTTGCATCGATCTGCCAGTATGCAATTTGTTTACTGTCGGGACTCCACCTGAAACCATCCCTGCAAAAAAATTCTTCTTCATATGCCCAATCGAACGTACCATTAATTAGTTGTCTTGTTCCATCAGCAGTTAATTTTTTAATCTCTCCGCTGGCCAAATCTTCCGTGTATAAATTGTAATTGCTTACATATGCAATTTTGTTTCCATCTGGAGAAAACTTAGCAAACATCAACGAAGAGGCAGGCAATGATTTACCTATTTGTTTCAGGCTGCCAGTAGTAAAAGAATACAACCAGTAATCGCCGCGTGTATCCAGCCGCCATACTTTTTTTGTGTTGGTATAAATAAGTACCTGTTGCTCATCCGCAGAAAAAATAAAATTCCTGATACCTATGCTTTTTGATTGGCCGGCCGGGATCAACTTTTCTTTCGGCACCATGACTGTTTCGCTGTTTTGCGGCAGACTATATTTCACTATTTCCCCAGCTTCCGCACGGTAATAATTACTTCCATCTTTGGCCCATTTAATTTGCTGCGCGAATGAGCCGCTAATAAATAAACACACGGCAACAAATGCCAAAAAGCAAATCCTGTATTTCATGTAAGATTATTTACGTGTAAAATAACTTTTTTTCTGTTTGCAGAACTGTACAAGTTAAAATATTGGATGAATGGATACGCAATGATTCAACATTGTATACGTCAGAATAAAACAATAAGGGATTTGCAAATATTTGTCATGTGTGTGCTGAAGCGATAATAAAAAACTCTGTCCCGATTTTATCGTGACAGAGCTTATGAACCTGAACCTGGTTAATAAATAATTACCTGCGCCTCCATCTGCCGGGTATCCAACGATAGCCACGGTGGCTTGGGCGCCATTCTCCCGGAACCCAAATCATACCATGCCTTGGAACTACCCAATAACCGTCAGACCAAACATATCCATTTCCACGATATACCCAACCGCCATCTATCCATACATGGCGGGGCGATGGCGCTATAGGGCGTGCCCTCATTACCGGAGCATTGGGCCGTATTCTGACTTCAATCTGTGCCGATGCTGCAAAGGAAAAACTGATAAGCAATGCGAACAACATTACAATTTTGTTAGTGTGTTTTTTCATGTGCTTTTATATTTTATAATTTGAAAGACCAGGAATAGAAAAGTTTAAGCGGCGTGATGAAAACAGCCCTGCTTAACAAATTTTTAATCTTCTTTTACAACAGCTACCGTGCCAATTAACGTATGAATTTGCTACAGTAAAACCAGGTAAGCGCATTAGCTAAATAAAAAACCCCGCCTCTTTGGCGGGGTTGTATTTTATAATCATAAAAATCAATTCTTACTACGCGTTTACTTTACCTTTTATCTTGGCGATTACCTCTTCGGCAATGCCAGACGGTGCAGGTGTATAATGCGAGAACTCCATGGTAGAAGATGCGCGGCCGGATGACATAGAACGCAATTGCGTTACGTAGCCAAACATTTCGCTCAACGGAACTTTGGCACGTATTACCTGTGCGTTGTTACGGCTGTCCATACCTTCCAGCATACCACGCCGGCGGTTAAGGTCACCAGTTACATCACCCATGTATTGGTCTGGTGTAACTACTTCTACTTTCATGATTGGTTCCAGTAATACAGGTTTTGCTTTTCTTGCTGCTTCACGGAAACCCGCTTTTGCACACAATTCAAAACTCATGGAATCAGAATCCACTGCGTGAAAGCTTCCGTCAAAAATGCGCACCTTCATATTGTCTACGGGATAACTTGCCAGTACACCTGTTCCCATGGAAGCTTCAAATCCTTTCTGAATGGCAGGAATAAACTCACGTGGAATGGAACCGCCAAAAATATCATTCACGAACTGGTAATGTTTACCAGGATTTTCTGTTAACCATTCTTTGTCTGCTGGTCCAAAATCAAATACAATATCGGCAAATTTACCACGACCACCCGTTTGTTTTTTCAGGGTCTCCCGGTGTTGTACCGTGGCGCCGAAAGCTTCTTTATAAGCTACCTGTGGCGCGCCCTGGTTTACTTCTACCTTAAACTCCCTGCGCATACGATCCACGATTATTTCCAAATGCAACTCACCCATTCCACGTAAAATGGTTTGCCCGGTTTCTTCATCTGTATTTACGCGCAGTGTAGGATCTTCTTCCACCAATTTAGAGATTGCCATACCCATTCTGTCTACGTCGGCCTGTGCTTTTGGCTCAACCGCGATAGCAATAACGGGCTCAGGAATAAACATATTTTCCAGGGCGATTGGATGATTTTCATCACACAACGTATCTCCTGTTTTTATTTCTTTAAACCCTACTGCTGCACCAATATCACCCGCTTCAATAAAGTCAATTGGATTCTGCTTGTTGGCAAACATCTTCATGATACGGCTGATACGTTCTTTTTTACCACTTCGTACATTCAACACATAAGAACCAGCATCCAGATGGCCGGAATAGCAACGGAAGAATGCTAAGCGGCCCACAAACGGATCCGTCATAATCTTAAAAGCCAGTGCAGCAAAAGGGGCTTTTGCATCCGCCTTGCGTGTTTCTGGTTCGCCGGTATCAGGATTGGTACCAACAGTATCAGGAATATCAATAGGAGAAGGCAGGTAACGGCAAACCGCATCCAGTGCAGTTTGTACGCCTTTGTTTTTAAAAGACGAACCGCACATCATAGGAACAATGCTTAAATCTACCGTTGCTTTGCGGATAGCTTCATGCATTTCATCTTCAGTAATCGTATCAGGATTATCAAAGAATTTTTCCATTAGTTTATCATCATATTCAGCTACTGCTTCTACCAGTTGTGC
>JBDUAY010000248.1:0-8600 GCA_040004415.1 Bacteroidota bacterium
GAGAATTGCTGAGCGGGATCTTTCAAATCTAAGCCTTCACCAATCATGGGAGTCGATACGTTTAGATTTACGTCCTGGTGTAATTCTGTTATTTTTTTTAAAGGTTCATCCCACGAGTGAATAGCCAAAGGGAATTTTGAATTATGCACTGGCAATAATCTTTTTCCCCGCAGATCTTTTGCTGCTTGTAATGTTTCATCAGGCTGCATGTGAATGTACTTCCAGTTTTTATTATACTGTCCGTTTTCCAGGATCACAAGATCAAACGGACCAAATGATTTTCCAATTTCTGCAAAATGAGTATCGTAACCACTATCACCACCGATGAATACTTTCATGGTTGGCGTGTTTAATACAAAGGAAACCCAGATCGCTTTATTTCTTACCAAACCTCTTCCTGAAAAATGCCGGGCAGGCACAGTATTTACCACAAAGCCATCTCCCAAATTGACTTCGTCATTCCAGTTTTGTTCGATGATGATATTCCTGTCAAAACCCCAAAGTTCCAGATGCTCTCCTACCCCAAGCGCACAAATAATCTTTTTTATTTTCGGTTTTAACTTAAGGATGGTTTCATAATCAAGATGATCCCAATGATCATGAGAAATAAAAAGAAAATCAATTTCAGGAATTTCTTCAGTGGTATAAATATCCGTTCCTTTGAATGCTTTGATGTTGAAGGAAACAGGAGATGCGGCACCGCTGAAAACAGGATCAACTAAGATTTTCTTTCCATTAACCTGCATAAAATAAGAAGAATGACCAAACCATACCAGGATATCTTTAGTCGCATCTAAATTCAAAAGATCGGTTTTCCTTGATGGAATAAGATGAACCGGCTTCACCCGATCTTTTTTATTAAATAAATATTCTTTCAGGACGGTAAAAAATCCCACACCTTCTGAGAACATGGGTGTGTCACTGAAATTTTGAAATTGTCCATTCTTATAATTCCAGGCGTGGGTAATTTTTTCTAAACGTTGTCCGGTCGGCAACCTGCCAAATTTTGGTTGATTCAAAAAAATAAAAACAGCAACAATTAATAAGACGAGAATTGAGAGCGTAATTAGCATGAAGAGATAAAAGCATTTTTTTGATCCCGCACAGAGAATTAAAATACAAGGCAAAAATAAATTATTTCATTGGCGTAATTTTAATGTCATTTGGAGTGATTTAATTCCCACACTAAGGGAATGGTTTTTTAATGCAATTTTCGGTCTATTGCGTTTTGCTAATAATAGAAAATTGAGTGAATTTATTTGCTTAAGGTGATAATTACTTTTGATCAATGCACGGCAAAGCACAACTTACGCTCATGGCCATACGACAAAGATTGCCCCGGTGGGGGAAACCTTGCGCTAAAAGAGTTTTTCGTGATTTAATTCAAAAGTTTCAATAAATTGCATTAGCAATTGCATTTGAGATAAAACTAAAGACCATTATTCTTTTCCGCCGGATGCGCTAATCCAAAAAATCATATCCTTAGAAACTTCGATACTTCTCACAACCATAAGTCTGTTTGCCTGACCGTTCTATTCGATTCATAGTTCGCTTATTATAATCCCGTCTCCATTGAAAGGACAAATGCTTTTGAAATTTACAGGAACGATCATTCCCCATAACAATCTTTTTTAATAAACATTTATACAAAAAAACATGAAAAGAAATCTACTCATAATCGCATGTATTGCCCTCCTTTATTGTAGTGCGGATGCACAGGGTGTAACACAAATTAATGCAAATAAAAGCCTGCAGGTTGTGGTACCATTGTCCAATAATAAAACATTGCTCTACTCTCAACTTGATAGCTCAATTTGGGTAACAGATGCCACTCTTGCCGGCACTGTTCAAATATCTCCGGATATTAAGTTTAATGATGATTACGGATTACTTAATGGTAAGGTTATTTTTAGCGGAACTACTGCTGCAACTGGTGCCGAGCTATATGTAACTGATGGAACTCCAGGGGGAACGGTTTTGGTAAGCGATATTAGTGCGGGTGTTACCGGTTCAAAGCCAGGGGAATTCGTACTGCTGGGTAGCTTTTTATATTTTACTGCAGAAACGGCTTTGCAAGGACGTGAATTATGGAGAACAAACGGTACACCCGCAGGGACAACACTTGTTAAAGACATTGTACCTGGTGCCGGAAGCAGCAATACAGAAAACAACTATAATTTATTTTCAAACGGATCCTATCTCCTTTTTGCAGCCAATACAACGGCTGCAGGAAATGAATTGTGGAAATCGGATGGCACCTCTGCCGGAACTATCTTATTAGAAGATATTAACACCGGCCATTCGGGCGCTGATTCCTCGAATCCTGATAATTTTATGGTACTTAATAATATTGTTTTATTTACTGCAACGGATGCTACTCACGGGAATGAAATATGGAGAACTGATGGGTCACCTGCAGGCACTGTCCTTGTGAAAGATATTAATGCCGGGACTGCAAGTTCTACACAAGTGGAAATATTTCCGGGCTACTTCGCAGATTTCTTTTTGGGCTTTCATATTTTCAACAAACGTGCTTATTTTAACGCTGACGATGGCACAAGCGCTGGTGAAATATGGGTTACCGATGGAAGCTCCGGTAACACGGCGCTCGTAAAAGATTTTCCTACTACTAATTTTTCACGACCACTTTTAATAGACGCTATCAATTTTCCCGGCAAGTTTATTTTTCCTTACGCAGATGGCACGAGCCGGTCTGAACTTTGGCAATCCGATGGTACTCCGGCCGGTACTATTTTGTTAAAGGCATTTTCCCCCACTAAACCGGGAGCGCAACCGTTCATTTTCATACCATATAGTGTTGACTTCATTAACCAAACTTTGAACACTGCACTTTTCCAGGGCACTAAATTTTTCTTTGCTGCAGGTACTTCCACCCAGGGAACGGAATTGTGGGCTTGTGATGGAACCGTTGCAGGAACTAATATTGTTAGGGATATTAATCCAGGCACAGGTGATGGAATTGATTTTGCGGTGGGTGATGGGTCATACTTGTACACAGCATCAACGTTTTTCTTTGGAGCTTCCGATGCAACCCATGGAAGTGAATTATGGCAAACGGATGGTACATCTGCAAATACTACAATGGTGATGGATATTAATCCTAATGCAGGCAACGCGAATCCGCAGCTTTCTTTCTTTGTTACCAATGGCAAAGTAATGTTTGGTGCTACAGATGGGACACCTCCTGATGCTACCATAAGAGACCTTTATGTAGTTGGAGGAACGTTTACAGCGTTACCGGTTACATTGCTTGACTTTACTGTGGCCTCAAGAGAAAATGATGCGTTATTGACCTGGAGTACGGAACAGGAAGTAAACAGTAAAAGTTTTACAATTCAACGCAGCTATGATGGCCAGCATTTTGATGACATCGGGAGCGTAAACGCGGAAGGGACAACTTATGTTGTAAACAAATATTCTTTTACCGATGAGGGCATAATGAATAGCGGAAAACCAGTTGTTTATTACAGGTTAAACGCAGTTGACAAAGATGGGAGATCCGCCCTGACGAATATTATATCTTTAAAAATTAATGGCAGTAGCCAATGGGGCGTACGTTTACTTTCTAACCCGGTAAAAGATTTTGTAAGCCTCTTGTTGAGCAACGTCTCAGGGAAATTAAGACTATCTATCAGAGATATAAGCGGTAAACTTATCTATACAAAATCAATGGAAAACACAAATGGGCAAATCACATTGCCGGTACCATTGCAAAGTGGGATGTATCTTTTAGAGGCTAAATATAATAATGAAAGGAAAATTATAAAGTTTGTAAAATAGGACGGTAATTAAAAATACAGTAGCCCGCATAGGGCTGCTTTATTTAGCCTTCGTAACACCCTCAACAGAGGTTGAATTCATAGATATCGCCAAGATTGGTATTTAATATTTGTTTTGACTTTCCTTTAGAAGCGAGCACGCAAATCCCGAATTTGCTAATAATAGAAATTTATTGAATGCAAACCTAAAGGTTTGTTTACCGGCATAATCAAGTTTGAACAATGTACGGCACAAGCATAGCTTATGCTCATGGATATACAAAAGGCTTGCGCCAATAGAGGGGTTCGTACTACTTAACATATTAGTGGCTAAATCTTGCGGAAGGTGGGTGGCGATAATTATTTTTTTTGGGACCCGTAATGATAGAATAGAAAGTATTGCCTGCTTTTAATACAGGTGTCTCTGCTGGCTGTTCCCTGAATCTTTGAACCAAAAAAATAAAACTTAATGGTTCAAATTGAGATAAACAAATTCTTACTCTGTTTATAAGTTTTTATCCCCGTATGAAGCGTTCAGTTTTTGTTTGTCAGTTTGGTTAAGCAACTTCGCCATTAAAACTAGCGCCAACTATAATCTTTCCGTTCACATCGAATTTTATTAGTGGCCCTATGCGCTATGTTAATGATCTTGCCTGTTAGATACCTTTATGGAAGTTGAAAGAAGAGTGGAACTTCTGGGTTCATCAATGATGCGCCGCCATCTGCAATAATGGTTTGACCTGTAATCCAGCCGGCATCTTCATTACACAAGGTCGCAATGGCGCCTCCAATGTCTGCAGGCGTGCCTGGTCTTTTCATTGGGTTCCATCCGTCTTTCAGCCATGATAACATTGCGTCTTGTGCTTCCTTCGGCAAACTGTTGACGATACTATCGTCAGTGATACCGGCGCAAACAGCATTCACCGTAATACCCCTTGGCGCAAGGGCTACCGCAAAATAGCGGCACATAGCTTCCACAGCGGATTTATTGGTACCCATTGCAAAATAAGATAAGAAACCACCTGCATGACTGCCGGGCCAGTAACTGGTAGCAAATATGCGCCCCTTATCACTTATGAGGCCGGCTACTTCCTGAACACCAACCAGGAAGGCACGGGACTGAACCTGGTAAGCTTCTTCCCATTCCTCTAAACTAACCTCCAACGGCGGACTCATAAATCCCAATAAATTCCCGAGTGCATTGCTTACGAAGATATCCAGCTTCCCAAATTTTTCACGCACTTCGCCCACCATCCTGGCTATGTCTTTTGGATCGGATACATCAGCCTGAACAATGAAGCCGTCCGAACCAAGATCTTTAATCTTTGCGAGCGTATCGTTTGCGGCGGTTTCGTCTTTGAGATAATTGACAGCCACTGTTACTCCTTTTTCTGCTAATTTAAGAGCAATCCCTCTGCCGATGCCCCTGGAACTTCCTGTTTAGTTCAGGCATAGAAATTCTATTTGAAGATTATAAAATAAAAAGACTTCTTCTTAATAACGGCGCTATAATTATATTTCCATTTACAAACGCCACATGAACTCGTCCACCGATGATGGTTTGAACACCTAACAGCAGCAGCGAATAATAATCCTGTGAATTTTTCTTTTATTGTCAATAAAGACTGAGACCGATAGGCGTTCCTTACAGGCACGTAAACAAATTTCTGCAATTGCTTTTTCACAGTTTTTAAAAGATTCCTTGCCTTCACAGGTTTCCAAAACAAATCCTTCAAAGTCACCAAAACAATCGTAAATGATTTCGCAAACTTTCCCCGAATATGTTTTTTCTTTTATGCCGCTGATTACGTTGACAGGCGCGCCCTTAACTGATGGCGGAATCGAGTTTGGATCGCCACCCAATCCGGCAACCCGATCGGAGCAGTACATAATGTACCGCTGTAGCACCGGGTACCATCGATTAGAAGGCAACATTTGCTGCAATCTCCACTTCATAATCGCCAAAGTATTTTCCTCTGACTGTAATATCTTGTCGCTGGTCGTCACTGGAATTTTTATCTGGAAAGAGCCCACAGCATATCGCCAGCTAAATGGAGCGTAAGGATCCTCCTCATACGTTCCCCTCGTTAACTCTATATTCACCTTTCCCTCCCGCTGCTTCGTTCCTTTATCGTCCCTTGGAACGTTATCCAGGTAAGATGCCAGACTGTGGGTTGCGGGTGGCGTATTTATCGGCGGCACAGGATTGTAGGTTTTTGAAGACATCCTGCGCACAAGTATTGTAAAATTTTGATCGGTAAACACTTTACCCGGAGGGAGGTCAACGGTGAAAAGTCCCGCAAAGTTTTCTCCCGTGCCGGCCGGGATGGGGATATAACTGAGGCCTTTTGATACTGCAAGCCTGATGGTGTGGCTGTCGGCAATTGTTAAGGGATTCGTACTGTAAAACTGACTTGCTAATTCAATCACATCAGCGGCGTTCACCTGGGGCCAGTAAATGGAGGCCATAGAGCCATCGGGAATGGCTCCCCAGTCAATCACCAGCTCATCTGGTAATACTACATCCTGCGTTCCTCCCGGCGGTACAATCAGGCCACTCGGGCGGCAATCAAAAGTTTGCGGAATACGGTGCGTTTCTGCCGGTCCGGGGTTATCAGATAAAGTAACCTGCAGATTTCTCTGTGCAAGCTGATCCCACGATAACGGTGATGAAGCTTGCGGAATGGGTGCATCGTCATAAGCAATTTCGGCAACAAGGCAATTATGTGTACCTACCAACAAAGCCTGCACCGGCTGGCCGTTAATAATATTACCTTGATCGTACACATTGAGGAAGCAGCCATAATATTGATAAATTTCATCCTGGTGATCAGGAATAATGATGTCGCGCATATTAGGCCCCCCTATTGCATAATCCTGCGCCGCCGCATTGTTGCCTGTTGCAAAGAAGGGAATCGTATTATTGCCTGTACCGACAAGAGGGAACCCGGGTTTGCCTGCAGCATCCGGTTGTGACTTGTAGGTTGAATTGATATCGTAATCGGTGTCGTTTGTCTGCGTGGCGAAGAGCCGGAAAAACACACGCACATTTTTAGCTTCGCCCATCGAACCTGATGAACCCTGCAATCTCACTCTTGCCACTGCAAAGTTATAGTTGTTGTCGAGCCTAAGGGGAAAGGTGCCGAAGTCAAAAGTAAATGGCGTAACAGATGAATCCGTCTGATCTGTCCCGTACTGGTTAGGGAAAACCGTTTTAAATGGATCGGTGCCATTGGGATTGGTAAAAGCCGGTGTGGAATTAAGATAATTCAGCAAAGCCTTAATGTAATCATAACCTCCCGTAATGCTATCAGTCAGCCTCGTAGTAAATCCTGTAATGGGATTAGGGTTCAGGACCGGTGTAGCAGTAAACACACGGAGATCCTGGCTTAAGTAAGCCTTATTGTCCAGCTGCACATCCACGTTCACGAAGTAAGGGTTGGCTCCTGCCAGCAGCTCAAACTGCATGGAATTGGACCCCCCGGTTACGGGTTTTACCGTTGATGTTCCCGGATTGGTAAAGCTGTCAGTAAAGTTGAGTGAGCCTGTGAGCGTGTAAGATCCCGGGTTTTGCGTTAAAAATGGTGTCGACAGCGTGATGTCGAAAGGCATAGTGATCAATTGCGGCGTAGTATCATTAACCCCGGCCTGGAACTGCGCACCTTCCGGATTCGGTGTAATCTGCACTCCTGGGAGCGTAGAAAAGCTGCCGGTGAAATTTGCTGCCGAAATGTTCAGCGCATTGAATGATTGCCTGCTAAAGCCCTGCACCTCGATCCATACTCCACCGGATACAAGGCCACCCTGCTTATTAACGATATCTGTGGCTTCATCAAGGCCGAAGGTACTTCTACCGCCCATTAGTATCATTGCAATCGGGAAGGGGTTATCACTTACCGGGCCGGGAATAACAGCGGTAGCATCAGGATAGACACTTGAAATCAAATTTAAGAAAAATGGAAACGGATCACCGCCATCTCCCGTGATCGCTTTGTAAACCGATGCCAGGTTGGAGTTGTAATTGGAAATGATCTGGTTGATGGTAAAACCGAGCTGAATATTCAGGTAGTAGATAAACGCCAGCGCGCAACCGAAACTGCCAGGATCTCCGTCTCCATGGGTGGACCCGCTTCCGGTAAAAGTTTGATTAACCCAATCCGATTTCGCAGCAGTTACCGATGGTGTTGAACCATTAAGCGTGGTATTTCCTGTAAGCCACTGCTGCACTGCTGAACCATAGTAACTGTAATGCCCGGCCTGGAACCGCACAATGTTGCAATATTGCGATAGCCCCTCGCCACTGCTATCACCAGCTTTCCAGTTGCCAACTACGCTCATTAATATTTCGACCCATTCTGCAATAAATAACATTTCTACGCGATTGGCTGCATCGGTAGCATTTCCATTTGCATTCTGTGGATCAAGAGCAATTTTATTGTATCCGTAGCCCCAGTTTACCGCACCTCCACCATCCCCGGTTTTAGTCCAATCTCCCGGCTTATCAGGGTCTTTATATTCTAATCTAATATTTGTTCTGTTACCAGTTCCAAACTTGCTTGCAGCAACATTAAACCACCCGGTAGTTACAGCAAACTCGTTTTCCAGCACTGACAGAAGTGCATTTGCAACTGCTTTTGCATTTGCTACACTTGGTAACGCGTCATCGTATTGAACCTCAAAGTTGGTTGTATTACCTCCGCCCGTTAGACCTGTTTGTGTCAGTGACATCGTTTGTATTTTGCGCCTACTCTTTGATCGGATTTTCGGCGTACTCCCATTTAGAATTTTTACAGCATCCAAAAATATATTTGCCTTACATAT
>JBDUAY010000014.1:0-27919 GCA_040004415.1 Bacteroidota bacterium
TGTTTTTCGACCAGTAATTGCTTAGCGTGTTCAACAGTAAGGTATTGCAGAAATTTTTTGGGGCTCACACCGGCCCATTCTGTAAACATGCGCTGAAAATGAAACGGGCTGGTATGCACCGCCGCTGCAATGGTTTCCAGCTCCGGTTGCTGCTGTGCATTTCTGCTTACAAATTCAATTGCGGCGGCTATTTTATCGTAATTATTGTCCATTTTTTATATATTAGACAAACTTACGCACACCGGGGGGTAAATTAAACCCGGAACTTGCTATAATACGTAGATACCTTTGAGCGTTCATTTAACAGAATTTTTGGTTGCCTGCCTTGTACTTCCGATTTGTTATTGCGTCTAATTAATAAGCATTCCTAAAGCGTAAAAATATGAAAGCAAATTCTACACAAATGGAAATTATGATTTTTGCAGGCACTTCATTTTCCGCGGGTCAAACTTCAGACAAAAATGAAGTTGCAGCCAAACCCGGGCGCACTGAAAAAGAAATATTAACGGAAGCCTGCTGGAATGGCTTATTGACAGAAATGTTACCAGAAATATTTGACCTGATGCCCGCTGGCAAAAAAATGTACCTGTGGGAAATACAAGAAGCGGATGTTTTTATAGAGCTTGAAATGGGCGAACTGCAGGAAGATAAAGAAAAATATTTCTCCATTAATCCGTATGCTTTTATTCCAGCTCAACCACTTTCATAAAAAGGTGTGAGGTTGAAAATGTTGGCCCGGGGGTTTTAAATTGACCAGATATTATGGTATTATACACTCACCCGGTAAAAATATATCATGGCTTTTGGTTGATAAAAATAAGCCGGTTTAAAATAAGTTTGTCTTTACCCGGGCTTGTTTTGAAATGAATGGTCAGCGCATTTTTTGACTCCGTGTTTTCTATAGATGCAATAGTATAATTTTTTTCTATTATTTCTGCTGGCGCATTGGCGGTTAGCCAGCCAGAAATATTATGCTGACCCTGCCAGAAAGAAAATTCAGCACCTTCGCCGTTGCGCACAAAATCCATTAATAATTTATATTTTCCCAACGGAATTTCTGTTACAGATATTTTCAATCCAGATTCATTGCCTGCCGTATAAATATAACTGAGCCCGCCTGTTCCGTATGACCAGGTTGTTTTAACAGAAATCTCATTTTCTATTGTTGTATTCATTAATTGAGGATACATAATTAATGTATCGGGTACATACATTTTTGTGAGGTCATTCACCGGCGTTGTAGCCATGTCTGGTGCAGTATCACAATAATAAAACCCAAGCGATGTATAATCTACCGGTACGTGGTTACCGGAAGGCCCATGTTCAATGCTATGAAAAATGTTTTTTTCAAAAGAGATTTTGTCTGATAAGTAAAACCGGTACGCCCCGGTGTGAGAATAAGGAAGAGAATAATCCAGGCAGCCATGCAGGGGCAAGCTTAACTTTCCGGCCCACCTGTCTGATAAAGCATACCAGCCGCCATTGAAATAATCCTCGGATCCGGTACCATGCAGGCGCATCGTTCCATCAACAACGGTTGAATCGTCACCCTCAAAAAAATACGTCATGCCAGGGTTAAGTCCTTGTGCCTGCAGCACTGTACCAATATAATGCCCGCGGCCGTTTGTATTTAAAAAAGTATGTGGTTGTCCATCAACAGCAATCCTGTTCCATGATGTATAAAACCTGCCTTCTTTTCCAGACAGCCGTTTTTCATCGCTATAAAAAATGCTTGTGTTGATGTGAATAACGGCGGCAGTTATTCCGGCAGGCGCTTTTCTATAACGCAGACGGATAGTTGCTCTTTTATCGAACGGCATGGGAATGTAGCAATAATTGGTATCGCGCCGTGTACCCAGCAACAAAGCCTCCATGGCGTGTTTACCAAATGCGTATCCAAAAAAATCTGCCAGCGGGCAAAAAACCGCAGGTGTTTTGTCATCATCCCATATAATCTCAATATCAATTAATTTATTTAGTCCTTCAAAGGCGGTTGCCGGACTACACTCTATACCAGCTATTCTTCCACCCTGCAACGCATTAAAAATAACGGTTGATTGGCCCGGCACCAGATCAAATTGTTTCGATATTCTTTTTAAAGGCTTCGTGTTTACAGTAACCATGAAATCAGCAGCCCTTCTGTTCGCCTTACCCCACAGATATCCAATCGTTTCTAACGCCTTTTTTTCAATGGCAGATAAGTTTGAAGAAAAATCTTCCGCGATTGAGCCCTGTGAATATAACCGGTATTGAACCTGGTGAAACTGCATCTTTTTTCCGCGACTAACAATGATGCAGCCATTGTTAAAAAGAATCGGGAAATAACAATAGAAACCGCCCAGATCATTTCCACACAGCGGGGCAACAAATGGATACATTTTTCCTGAAAAAAGATCACTGTATTTTACAGACAATGCGGGTTTTGCTTTGCCATCCAAATAAAAATCAAGTGTATCTTCCGTTGGTGTCGGCGTCCAGATACGGTTGATAACACCACAACCCTTTACATCAAAAATAACCAGGCTGCTGTCAGCATTTCTCCTGATGAAAGAATTTTTACCACTGAAGCCATCATCATTGCCACCGGTGATATCATAACTGGATACCTGGGCGCTATATGTTTTTTCAAGATATCCTGGTAATTGGGAAACATCGTACAGTGCCGATAATATTTTGCCAAGCGTTATTGTATCAGTCTTTTGCACGAGCGTGTTTTGCGCATGCGCAGTAACAACGAAAAAGAGACTCAAAAAAAACAATCGTATTTTTGCCGGTGTTCTGGAATCATTCATCATGGCATGCTGCATATGGCTGATGTAAATACTATTTGAGTAAATCGGCTTCTACGCCTTCTTTGGTAATTACGACTGGTTTTATAAATCCTTGCGCATCAAAATACATATGTTCAATACAAGTTACCCTTGCGTTACCATCTTTTTCTGTTAATGGTCTGCGGTGATAAACAATATACCATTTGTCTTTACCAGGAACTTTTATTACTGAATGATGACCGGCACCGGTAGCAATAGCGGTATCCTGTTGTAAAATTTTTCCAATGCGTTTAAAAGGTCCGAAAGGCGAGTCTGCCATTGCATAGGCTACGCTATAGTCGGGTCCGGTCCAGCCGCCCTCCGACCACATAAAATAATATTTACCATTTCTCACAAACATGTATGGGCCTTCAACATATTTATCAGGTGTAATTTCTTTAAATGTTGTGCCATCATCAAAAGGAATAAAGCCTGTAAAATTATTGTTCAGCCGGGCAATATTGCAGTGTCGCCAGCCACCATAAATCAGGTAATAATGACCATTGGTATCATGAAAAACAAATTGATCAATTGGTTGTGCACCGTTGTGGAATTTATCAACCAATGGCTTACCTAAATAATCTTTATAGGGTCCGCCGGGCTTATCTGATACCGCTATACCGATACCACCTTTTGCAGAATCATTTTGAATATCATTGGCACCGAAAAACAAATAATATTTTCCTTCTTTTTCTACAATCCCAGGCGCCCACATGGCGCGTTTGGCCCATTTGATGGCAGCGGTATCAACCACCGCCGGATGTTTTGTCCAGGTAGCTAAATCAGGAGAAGAAAACGCATCAAGAAACACCTGTTTATTATAAGGAGCTGAGAAAGTTGGGTAAATCCAATATTCCTTGTTGAAAACTGCCCCTTCAGGATCTGCGTACCAGCCTGGAAACAACGGATTGCCAGATGTTTTTTTAACTTTTTCCTGTTGGCCGTTTGCGAAGAACAATATAAAGATGGCAGAAGAAACAAATAGTAATCTTTTCATGTTATTATTATCTGGTGGTAATGTTTATAAGAAATCCTTAAAACCAGTCGCAATACCTGTTTTGCTGGAATGATTGCAGTAATTTAATAAATGTATGTAAAAATGATAGGTATGAAAAAATATAGTTTGCCTGTCCTGATAAATATATTTTTATCAGGCCTGATTTTTTTGCCCCAACAGTTAGGCGCACAGAATAAAGACAGCATTCAATTGCAGAAGCTTACGGATTGGGTAACCAACCAGCAGTATAGTTTTATCGCTCAATCCGTGAATCCGTTGTCTGGAAGGCAAAGGCAGCTGGACAGTCAGTATGATTTGAAAGTATCAAAAGAACAGGTTGTGGCAGATCTTCCTTATTTTGGAATTGCTTATTTCAGCCCGGTAAATCCATCCGATGCGGGTATTCATTTTACGTCGAAAACATTTGAATACAGCCTGACGAAGAGGAAGAAAGACGGATGGAACGTGCTGGTTAAATCTAAGGATCTGAACGATCAGCAAGATTTAAATCTAACTATTTACAGCAATGGTAAAGCTACCTTGCAGGTAACCAGTAACAGGCGGCAGGCCATTTCATTTAATGGCTATATTATAGCGCCGGATAAAGAAAAAACAGATACCCATTGACAGTATTCATTAAGAAACATTTTTTTACAGCGGTATGGATTATATTATTGGGCATTGTGCTATTTATTCCCGATGCCAAAGCTTTCCTGTTAAAAACGTTTTTATACACGGGTATTTTTAACGCTTCCGCAAAAAAAGAAGCGATTGTAATAAAAGCCGGAACTTTTACCAATTTTTCTTTTGCCGGTCAAAACGGATCTACACTTAGCTTGTCGGATCTGAAAGGCAAATGTGTCTTTATTAATTTTTGGGCTACCTGGTGCCCACCCTGCATGGCAGAAATGGGCGCTGTAAATGCATTGTACAATAAATTGAAAAATGATTCCCGGTTTGTTTTTATTATAGCAGATGCAGACAATAATTTTCCGCTGGCACTTTCATTCATGAAAAAAAATAATTACAACCTGCCGGTTTATGGAATTGCATCTCCTGTACCTCAAAATATTTTTACCGGTACGCTTCCCACTACATTAATTATAGATGTGGATGGAAATATTGTTCAAAAACATGAAGGAATTGCCAATTATAATACGGGGGCGATGCTGGAGTTTTTGAAGGGATTGGCCGGACATTAGTTCGGCCCTCACTCCCTGCCACGCTCCAAACGCGAGGGGTTTCCAATTGCATCAGTCATCACAATATTTATCTGGGGTGCATGACAAACTAAATTACTGAAGATCAAAATTGATCAATTAGACTGTAACTTCTGAAGTATTTTACGGAGGGCACCCCCGCCACCATACGGGTGGAGAGGGACTGGGTAATGAGTGTTTACTTAAACTTTATCCTGTAAGCCGCCGCATTTTCTGACGGATAATTTTTTACTGGCTTAATAACCAATCCTGCTTCCTGCTGCGTCCATGAAACTTTATCATTGCTGCCCATTAATTCAACGCTGGCAACAATTCCATTGCCCGCTTTTGAAGACAGGGCCTTTATCACTGTATTTTCTATTGGCAACCCCAGCAATATTGCGTATAAAGTATCAGTCTTGGCTGTAAAACGGATATCTTTTGCATTGAATGGAATTTTTTGATCTGCAAATGACCCGCTGGCGGATTCTGTTGGGCCTTCCCCAAATATTTTCCAGGGCCTTGTTCCATAAATAGCTTCGCCGTTCACGTCCAGCCATTTACCGGTGCCCAATAGCGTTTGTGTTTCTTCATCTGTAATGGTGCCATCCGATCTCGGCCCAATGTTCAGCAGCAAATTCCCATTCTTGCTTACAATATCAATTAAATTGGTAATTACATATTGCGCGTTCTTAAAAGTATTGCCAGCTGCATATCCCCAGGATTTATTGCCGATAGCATCATCTGTTTGCCAGGCCTGCTTGCGTATGCCGGCTAGTTTCCCGCGTTCAAGGTCGAGTACAGCTATGCCATCGGGATAAGCGCTGTTTTTATAATTTATCACAACACCTTTATTCCATTCCAGTCCCTTGTTATAATAAAAAGAAGCAAAAGATTTGCGATATGGATCCATAGCAGGTTGCTCTATCCACCAGTCGAACCAGAATAATTGCGGTTGATAATTATTAACCAGCTCTGTACACCGCAGCAACCAATCATTCATGTGTTCTGTTGAAGGCGCTTCAATTTCTTCGCGCGCTGGCCCGTAAAAATCCATATTCTTTTGATCGAGAAAATCCGAATCAAACTTGCGCCCGCCATTCATAAAAAACCAATGCTCAATGCGATGAGATGAAAGTCCGAATACCAAACCCTGTTTTTTTATTTCTGCCGCCAGTTCCCCTATCACATCGCGGTGTGGACCCATTTCAAAAGCATTCCATTTGGAGAGTGCAGTTTTATACATCGCAAATCCATCATGGTGCTCGGCTACCGGCACTACATATTTTGCCCCGGCTTTTCTAAATAATGTTACCCATTTTACCGGGTCGAATAATTCTGCCTTAAACATCGGTATAAAATCTTTGTACCCAAATTTACTGATGGGTCCGTAGGTTGCTACCTGGTGTTTGTTTTCAGGAGAACCCTGGAGGTACATATTGCGCGGATACCACTCGCTGCCAAAAGCAGGCACAGAATAAACGCCCCAATGGATGAAGATGCCAAATTTGGCGTCACGAAACCATTCAGGCGTTTGATATTTTTTTAAAGAGTCCCAATTGGCCTGGTACCTGCCCTGGGCAATGGAAGCGTTATGAAAAAGGGCAATAACAATAATAAGAAACAGCAGTCGTTTTTTCATTTGGTGTTGTAAAAGTTTGTTTAAAATACAAGTCAGCTAAATTAAAGAAAATAGGGCAATGTGTTAATGCGAAAAATTGAAAATGAAGGAGAGTAACGTCAGGCTGGCTATATGTACTTAAAGAATTCAAGAATCAGGCACCAGGTATTTCCCGCCCCCTTTCTAAGGGGTTATTATGTTAGAATACAGGTTTACCTGTAGTTGCGCATTAGCCTTAAAAGTTAATACCAAAGTTAAAATACCGGCGTTATTACTTGGCAGAAACACTTACTATAGATCAAGGATTTATAAACCGAAAGCTTAATATTACCCGCAGAAAAAATGAAAACAGCTTTATACACATACCAATCAGGAAATCTTGTTATTCAACTAAAAAGCGACACGCTGGACAACGAAAAAGTACAGCTTGTTCTATGTTTCGGAGATAAACAATCAATTGCTGAAGCAGATGCCTACACAATAATACGCCGTAGCTTTCCCAATGCGGTCATTGCTATTTGTACTGCAGCAGGAGCGATTGTAAATACAAGTGTAGAAGACAGCGGCTTTACCGTCACTGCGATCCAGTTCGATAAAACAACGGTACGAAGCCATTCTGTAAATATTGATAACTATACAAACAGTTACGATGCGGGCTTTAGCCTGATGAAAAAAATTGATGCCACTGAAACCAAATTTATTTTTCTGTTGTCTGACGGACAAAAAGTAAATGGCAGTGAACTCATCAGGGGCATCAATGAAGCTAACACAACTCAAATACCCGTTAGTGGCGGGCTTGCTGCAGACGGATACAATTTTGTTTCTACACTCACAGGTATTAACGCAGTACCAGGCGAAGGTAATATCATTGCCATTGCACTTTGTGGAAAAACGCTGGTTGTTAAATATGGTACAGAAGCGGGTTGGGAAAATTTTGGTCCGGAGCGTCTTGTTACCAACGCTGTTTCAAATCGTCTTTTTGAAATTGATGGAAAAAATGCACTCGATTTATATAAAAAATATTTAGGAAAAGAAGCGGATGCTTTACCCGGCTCTGCATTATTTTTTCCACTCTCGTTAAAACTTTCAGAAGAATCAGCGCCATTGGTAAGAACCATACTCTCAATAGATAATGCGGGCAAAAGTATGGTGTTTGCAGGTGATGTACCAAAGGGGTCAAAAGTTCGCTTTATGAGATCCAACTTAGACAGGCTTACCAATGCTGCTACTAACGCTGCAGTACAATCGCTCCACAGCAATGCAGGTACACCAAAACTAGCCATACTGGTTAGTTGTGTGGGCCGGAAACTCGTACTCAATGAAAGAATAGATGAAGAACTGACAGCAGTAGATGAAATTTTCGGTGGTAAAACTATTCTTTCAGGTTTTTATTCTTACGGCGAAATTGCCCCCTGTTTAACAAAAGATAGTTCCCAGCTGCACAATCAAACCATGTCAATTACAACTTTTTATGAAATTGAACAGGCTGCTCAATAAACAGGTACTGAAATATTTACCGGCCGGCTTTATTGAATCGGCAGAAGGCAGTCAGTTTATAGAGGCTGTTAATACTTCATACAATGCATATGAAAGAGACATCGATCTGCTCAATCATGCATTCAGGCTAAATGAAGATGAATACATTGATATCAACCAAAAACTAAAAAACGAAATTAATCTTAAGCAGGTTTCTATCAGCCGCCTTAAAGATTCTATTCTCTCCATATCTGTAAAATCAGATTCATTCAAACAGGAAAATGAATCCGACGAATTACTGGATATCGTTAATTACCTCGATGGCCAGATCAATAGCCGGAAACAAGCAGAACAAATGCTGCGCATCCGTGAAGAAAAATACCGGAACATAACTGCCAACATGCGGCTGGGATTGCTTGAAGTAGACAATGACGAAATCATTACGTTTGCCAATCAGAGCTTTTGCGATATGAGCGGTTATCTCCTTGAAGAATTGCTTGGTAAAACAGCCAGTGATCTTTTTGCAAAAGATGACCAGGCAGAAATTCTTCAGCAAAAAAATGACTTAAGAAAACAGGGCCACTCAGATGCGTATGAAATCTCTTTGCACAATAAAACAGGTGAACCAAAATGGTGGCTTATCAGTGGAGCGCCTCACTATAACGATAAAGGCGAGCTGATTGGTTCTATTGGTATCCACCTTGATATCACCAAACAAAAAAAGCTTGAGCTTGACTTGATGGAAGCGAAATTACAAGCGGAGAAATCGGCCCAGGCCAAAGAAATTTTTCTTGCCAATATGAGCCATGAAATCAGGACGCCGATGAATGCCATCATGGGTATGAGTCACCAATTAAATAAAACAACACTTAATAGCCGCCAAACGATATTTCTTGATGCCATCCACAATTCCGCAGAACATTTACTGGTTATTATAAATGACATCCTTGATATTTCTAAAATCGAAGCGGGGAAATTAAATCTTGAACATATTGGTTTTAATATCAACAGCATGGTTAAAAGTGCCCTGCAGGTAATGCAGCACAAGGCGGAAGAAAAAGGGTTGATACTGGATGCAACCATTGATGACGATATTAATAAAGTTTTGATAGGTGACCCCTACCGCTTTAAACAGGTGTTACTGAATATGCTCAGTAACTCAATTAAATTTACAGAGAAAGGCGCTGTGCGGATTGCATGCAAATTGCAAGGAAAAACGGAGGAAAGTCAAATAATCCAGGTAACCATTACCGATACAGGCATCGGGATGGACCAAGCTTACATAAGTCAACTATTCACAAAATTTTCGCAGGAAGATAATAGTGTAGCACGCAAATACGGCGGTACGGGCCTTGGCATGTCTATCAGTAAAAAACTGATCGAGCTAATGGATGGTACGATTGACGTAACCAGTAAAAAAAATCATGGTACTTCTATCACTTTTACATTACCATTTATAAAAGGCAACGAATGTGATATGCCAGAAAAAGAAGAAATTAATTTTGACAGTTCTATTCTCAAAGGCAGCCGTATATTACTGGTAGAAGACAACGAAATGAACAGGCTGGTGGCTACCACGGTGCTGGAACATTACGGTGTAGATTTCAAAGAAGCAATAAATGGCGAAGAGGCTGTAAACATCCTTACAAAAGAGAAATTTGATCTTATACTGATGGATGTTCAGATGCCCGTAATGAATGGCATCACGGCAACCCATATTATCCGGGAACAGGTTAGTAAAACAATCCCCATCATTGCCCTTACCGCCAACGCCATAAAAGGCGAAAGCGATAAATGTATTGCAGCAGGCATGAATGCCTATATTTCAAAACCCTTTGAAGAAGCAGTGCTGGTAAGAACAATTAGTTCGTTGCTGGGCGGGGAAATAAAAATGGAAGCGGCACAAAAAGACAATCAGCGAATTGAAGAAAGTTTATTTGACCTGGAAGATTTGCGAAAGCTAAGCCGCGGGGATGAAGTTTTTGTCAGCAAAATAATTTGTATGTTTATTAAAACAGCGCCGGCATCCGTAACCGAAATGAAAGACGCACTCAACAGAAATGATTTTGAAAAAGTAAAATCAGTAGCACACGGGTTAAAGCCAACCATTGATACATTGGGTATTGCTTCCATGAAAACAAGAATCAGGGAAATAGAGTCTTTTCCATTCGCAGATGCTTCAGCTGCGGGCCTTCATAAATTACTGGAAGAATCTGATCAGATAATTTCCAGCGTAATTATTTCATTTCAAAAACAATTTGCAGTATAGCCTGCATTAGACACCCGGGAAAGCCATCGGTAACACGGGCATTAAACAATATGTGCAGCCAGATGCTGCATAATTTCATTTGCCGAAGCCACCCCGGTTTTACGCCACAATATTTTTCCTTCTTTAAAAATGATCAGTGTTGGAATGGATTGTATTCCGTATTTTTCTGCATACTTCCGGTTCTTATCAATATCCATTTTGAGTATGGTGGCGCGGCTACCGGTTTTTTCTTTGACTTGTTTTAAAATAGGCGGCATCATTTTGCAAGGTCCGCACCAATCCGCGAAAAAGTCAACCACTACCGGCAAAGACCCTTGTATATGTGTTTCAAAATTATTCATAGCTATGCAGGATTTTCATTATTAAATCTTTTATCAGTTCCGTCTAACAATTCCTGGCTGGCGTTTCTTCCCGCTTCATTTTGCTCTTCCAGGGTCCGCGGATCCGTATCAGCGGTTTGTATCCATGCAGCGCCTTCTTTCCGCAATACCTGAACATACAGCCCAAATATTTTGCCGAATTCCTGTTCTACGGTTCTTGTTTGATGCCATCCATGAATTTCCAATGCACCAGGCGTGTTAACCTTTCGTATTTCAGCAATTGCTTTATCGGCCGGCAGTTTTTCTTTGAATGAAGAAGCCTTGCCCCACGCGTGCGGGTCTTTAAAAAGCGCGATTGACAAATAAGGAAATCCGGAAGAAAAAACATCACTGATTTCTCCAACTGTAAGCGCATCATTTATTTCAATAATCATAGCTGCATATATTCATCAGCATTAATACAAATATCTCTCCGGTATTGTTTACTCAGCTGGTCATTTTCAGGCGGGGAAAATTTTCCCTTTTAGCAAATAGACCCCCCCCGCAAATTAAGGATACATTTTCTTCATCCACGGCTTCCAAAATTAAACAGATCATGCTTTTTGTTGTACATGTTACGGTAAGTAATCAACAAGGGTAAAAATATTGTAGTTTTACAAATACGTATAAAGGATATATATCAAACCAATACATCAACCAATAATATTATGTTACAAAAAGGAGATAAAGCACCCGCTTTTAATTTATATGCTACGCCCGACCAGCAATTTGCCCTGGAAGAATTAAAAGGGAAAAATGTAATCCTGGCCTTTTACCCGGCAGACTGGAGTCCGGTTTGCAGCGACCAGATGGCTTTGTACAATGAAATGCTCAAATTTTTTTCTAAACATGATGCCGTTATACTTGGCATTTCGGTAGACAGCAAATGGTGCCATCTTGCTTTTTCACAATCACGCAAACTTCATTTTCCGTTGCTGGCAGATTTTGAGCCAAAAGGTGATGTATCAAAAAAATATGGCGTGTATAATGAAAAAGAAGGCGAATGCAACAGGGCTTTATTTGTGATAGACAAAGAAGGAACCATTGCCTGGAGCTATTTATCACCTACCGCCATGAACCCGGGCGCAGATGGAATCTTAGATGCACTTGAATTATTGACACACAAAAAATAATAATTATGTCCGCTCATTTAAAGCCTCCTGTTAATGAAAAAGATCACGCAGAAGGAACAGATACCGCCTCCATTGTATTGGTTGAATATGGCGATTATCAATGCCCGCATTGCGGCGCAGCGTATCCCGTCATTAAAAAAATACAAAAGACATTTGGCAGCCAGGTACGTTTTGTTTTCAGAAATTTTCCACTGTCAGAAATTCACCCGGATGCCATGGCTGCAGCAATTGCTACTGAGGCAGCTGCGTTGCAGGATAAGTTCTGGCAAATGCATGATATCATTTTTGAAAACCAGGAATTACTGGGAGAAGAAGGCTTGCATAAAATGGCCGGCTCCATTGGGCTTGACATGAAAAAATTTCAAAAAGATATGCAGCGCGAAGACCTGCAGGCAAAAGTGGAGGCGGATTTTGAAAGCGGGGTACGCAGCGGCGTAAATGGAACGCCTTCTTTTTTTATTGATGGTAATAAATTTGATGGTGGCGCGAATGACTTATTCAATATGCTTCGTGAAAATGCCAGTTAGTTTAGTCATACGGCAAGATCATTTCCCTGTATCAATTCTCCACTATTAAGGAATATAAATCTATACATTAATGGATTATCCGCTTCTGTTACAAAAGACAAAACAGTTCATTAATCAATATTTTGCTTCACAGGTTCATCACCCGTTAACCTATCACAATAAGGCGCACACAGAGCGGGTAGTGGATGCCGTTATACAAATTGCTAATCATTACCAGGTTAGCGAACATGATTTTTTTATTGTGACGGTATCTGCCTGGTTTCATGATATGGGCTATTATACCGGCAGCGCGGAAGAACATGAAAAAAATGGTGCCGTGATGGCTGCTGCGTTTTTAGCAGAAAATGGGGTTGACCAAAACAGCATTGACCAGGTAAAAGATTGCATCATGGCTACCCGGATGCCGCAAAAACCTGCTAACTTATTAGAACAGATTGTTTGCGATGGCGATCTTTTTCACTTGGGTACAAAAGATTTTTCTGAATTAAATAAATTAATGCGTAAAGAAGCCGAAGAACGCGCGCATAAAGAAATTGACAAAAAAGAATGGCGACGCGGAACCATTGCATTTCTTCAATATCATCACTATCAAACTGATTATTGCCAGTTGTTACTCAACCAGAAAAAACAAGAAAACCTGGAAGTATTATTAAAAAAACAAAAAGAACCAGTTATTGCAGGCAAAGCTGAAATAACAGGCGCTTCATTTATCGCACCGGCAACCCAGGACAAAGAAATTCCGAAAGTTAAAAAACCAGATCGCCCGGTAAGAGGTATAGAAACGATGTTCCGGGTTGCATCCACCAATCATCAACGTTTAAGTGATATGGCCGATAGCAAAGCCCACATCATGATTTCTGTAAATTCAATTATTTTGTCCGTGGTGATAGGTTTGATGGCCCGTAAGCTTGAATCATTTCAAAGCCTGATTATTCCTACATTGATATTATTAACAGGCAGTGTAATAGCCGTTGTATTTTCTGTATTGGCTACGCGGCCAAAAATACCAAATGGTTATTTTACACCTGAACAACTGGCCTCCAAATCTGTTAATTTATTATTCTTCGGCAACTTCTATAAAATGGATTACGAACATTATTATGCGGGCATGAAAGAGCTTATGAGTGACAGCGATTTTTTGTATGGCAGCCTCATACGAGACATACATTCGCAGGGTATTGTTCTGGGACATAAATATAAACTACTTCGTATTTCATATACTATTTTCATGTTCACCCTTATAATTGCTGTTTTTGCATTTTCAATAACTTTTATCTTTTTCTCCTAAAAAAATGCAATGATGAACCAGTTTTTAAGCAGGGACGTGAGCTGGCTCTCATTCAACGAACGGGTGCTGGAAGAAGCTGCGCGCCCAGCAGTGCCATTGCTTGAACGCTTCCGTTTTCTTTCCATTTTTTCTTCCAACCTCGACGAGTTTTATCGTGTGCGAATGTCCCCGCTCCTTTTTCTGCATACAATAAAACCCGCTTCAGCAGAAGAACTGGATCAGACAGAACAAGTGCAACGAAAGATAAAGCAGCAGCAGGAAAATTTCGGCAGTATACTTCGCCAGCAATTATTACCCGCGCTTCAAACCCATAATATTCATCTTTTATACCAGGAAACAATACCCACGGCCATTGAACCGGTTTTAAAAAATTATTTCCAGTCTGCCGTATTGGCTTTTTTACATATTATTCACCCGGAAACAAAAGGCAGTTCTTTTTTTCTGAAGAGTAATCAACTATATATTTCCGCTAGTACTGAAAATAACAGTGGTAAAAGTGAAATTATTTTAATCAATATTCCTTCCGATAAAATTTCCAGGTTTTTTTCTATTGTATACAATGGCATTCAGCATATTATTTTTGTAGATGACATCATCAAAATATTTCTACCATCCTTATTTCCTTTTGCAATCATTAAAGGCAGCTGGAATATTAAGATAACCCGCGATGCAGCGCTGGATCTGGCCGATGAATATGAAGGCGACCTGGCAGAAAAAATAGAAAAACAACTGGCAAAAAGAGACGATGGATTAGCCACCCGGCTTTTATATGAACCCGGTTTTCCTATGCAACAACTGTATGCACTGGTCTCCTTTTTAAAATTATCCGGTGCTAACCTGGTTGAAGGCGGCCGTTACCATAACTTAAAAGACTTTGGCGACCTGCCTGTAAAAAATGATGCATTAAATTACCCGGCATTACCACCGGTACAACCCGCTTTTCAGCAGGCAGATACTGTTTTTGCTGATTTGATGCGGGCAGATAAAATATTACACACGCCTTATCATTCTTATGATACCGTCCTTCGCTTTTTTAATGAAGCCGCTACGGATGCGTTTGTAAAAGAAATATATGTAACACTGTACCGCGTAGCCGGTAATTCAAGAATTGTAAATGCACTTATTACCGCAGCTGAAAATGGCAAAGAAGTGACCGTGTTTATTGAGCTCAAAGCGCGTTTTGATGAAGAAAATAATATCCGCTGGTCGAAAAGAATGAAAGCAGCCGGCATACGTATCATCAACAGCATTCCCGGCTTAAAGGTACATGCAAAAGTTGCACTGGTAAAGAAAAAACAGGGTGACCGGTTTCAATATTACGCACTGCTGGCAACTGGCAACCTCAATGAAATGACTGCACGGTTTTATACAGATCATATTTTATTAACTGCCAACCCCGGTATTGTACGCGAGCTGGAATTATTGTTTATTTTCCTTACAAAACGACGGAAACCTCAAACCAATAATGAAATAAAATTTCGTCACCTGTTAGTAGCACAATTTAATCTTCAGGATCGCTTTCTTGAACTGATTGACCAGGAAATCAGGAACGCAAAATCAGGAAAGCCAGCGGGTATTATTTTGAAAATGAATAACCTGGAAGAACAGGTGCTTATCAATAAATTATATGAAGCCTCACAGGCAGGTGTAACCGTAAAATTAATTGTCAGGAGTATTTGCTGCCTCAACCCCGGGGTGCCAGGATTGAGCGATCACATTACCGTAATCAGGATTGTTGACAGGTATCTTGAACATGGCCGGGTTTTTATTTTTAAAAATGCGGGAGACGAACAGGTTTGGCTGGGCTCGGCCGACTGGATGAACAGGAATATTTACCAGAGAATAGAAGTATGCTTTCCTTTGTATGATGCAACTGTAAAAAAAGAAATCATGCAAATAATTGATTTGCAGTTGCACGATAATGTGCAGGCCGTGCAAATTAATGCCGCGCTTAATAATCAACCTGTACAAAACAATGAACCGCCGGTGCAATCGCAGCCGGCCATTTATAATTTACTTAAAAGAATTTCACAACAATAAATGAAAATCGTTCCCCTATTTATTAGTATGATGATTGTGCAATTCACCAGTACAAGTTGTTCAGAACCCGCTGCATCAAATAATAATCCGCCAAATTATGATCTTAGCAAACCGGTGATGTACAAAATGCCGCCAGTGCTGGATGAAATTTCAGGCATCGCATTCAGCCACGGAAATACAGATACTATTTTTGCAGAGCAGGATGAGGAAGGAAAACTTTTTTATTTTCATTTGGGCGATACAGAAATCAGGCACAGCAAATTTTCTAAACGTGGCGATTATGAAGATGTAGCCATTTGTAACGGGCAGGTAATCATGTTGCGGAGTGACGGCATTTTTTATACATTTCCATTGAACGAAATTGTAAATAAAGTAAGTGGTAATACAAAGGAGCAAGCGGGTTTATTACCTGCGGGAGAATATGAATCCATGTATGCAGATGAAGCCACCAATACCATTTATACACTGTGTAAAAATTGTTCGGATGATAAATCCAGTCAATCTGTTACAGGGCATACATTTGCCATTGGCACAGATGGAAGGATGTTGTTAAAAAATCAATTTTCTTTTAATGAACAGCCAATAGCAATACTTGCCGGTAAAGGAAAGCTTACATTGAAACCATCGGCATTGGCCAGAAATCCGATCACACAACAATGGTATATTCTTTCATCTGTAAATAAAATGCTGGTGATTACTGATGGTCAATGGAAACCAATTGCTGTATATCCTCTAAATCCTGCATTGTTTACACAACCGGAGGGTATCGCATTCGACAAAACCGGCAATATGTATATTTCTAACGAAAAAGGAAGTGGCGCCAATGGAACAATTCTGAAATTTTTGCGGCAGAAAAAATAGTGTTGCCGGGGATGTATTGTAAAAATATTTTATCAATGCCCGTTAAAGATGTTTTAATAGAACTGTTCAGGAAATGTTCCATCGGAACATTTTGTAATAAACTTGAGTGAATGGCTGTTTGCCGCAGGTATGCGCTGTGCTGAAAATTTTTGCACAAACCGTTCCCCGGGAACAAAGATCAAATCGCTGTTGTGCGCTACCTGCAAATTGTTCCGATGGAACAAGCGGAGCTTCGAAGAGGCACCGCCAAACAGCAAAAAATGAGAAACAAAACTTTATCAGCTACATCGCCTGGAAAATGAAAAGACTATACCTTCTTCACTGCTTTCTTTTTTATTTGGCATTACTGCACGCGCAGAAAGATGTAGCCTTCCGTGTTATTCTTATCGGAGACGCCGGTGAAAAAAACCTTGTGCAAAAAGCTATTATTGATGATGCCATCAGCAAATCAATACCGGGAAAGACAATTGCATTGTTTTTAGGAGACAATGTTTACCCCAACGGCGTTGAATTGAGCGGCAACAAAAAGCAGGTTTCGCTTGATATCTTACGTTCTCAATTTGAAAGTCTACGAAAAAACAATATCCCTGTTTACTTTATACCCGGCAACCACGACTGGGACGAAAGCGGCCCGGCCGGCTATGAAAAAATGATGGCGGCAAATGAATTCATTACCGCACAAAACGATTCATTGTTACAAATAATTCCATCAAACGCTTGCCCTGGTCCATATGAATTAAACGTCTCTGACGATCTTGTTATCGTTGCAATGGATTCTGAATGGTGGCTATATCCGTACGATAAACACTCCGACAAATCTGACTGTGCCTGCAAAACAAAAAGAGATATATTGGGCCGGTTGCAGGACATTGTAGAACGCAACCGCGATAAAGTAATCATTTTTGCCACGCACCATCCTTTTGATACCTATGGTTCGCATGGCGGTTATTATTCTTTGAAGGAATACCTGTTTCCACTTACAGATCTCAAAAAGAATTTATACATACCACTACCCATTATTGGATCATTGTATCCTTTACTGAGAAAAGCCTTTCCACCGGCAGAAGACGTGAAAAATGTTCTGTACCAGGACATGAAAAAAGGCGTCAATGATATCCTGAAACAAAATCCGAATGCGTTGCATGCAGCTGGTCACGAGCATACATTGCAATTAATACAGGGCGATGTATTGCAAATAGTAAGTGGTTCCGGTTGTAAACATACGCCGGTAAAAAAAGGTAAAGGAAGTTTATACGCATCAGACAGCAGCGGGTATGTGATGGCCGATATTTTAACAGATAAAAGTATACGGTTGAATTATTATACTTATTCCGAAAAGGGAATGAATAGTTCCTTTGTTTATACCCGGCCATTTGTGCCCGCTGCCCTTACTGAAACTGCTGTAGAAAAACCCATTACTGCAGATAGTATCCGCATAGAATTAAATTCTGCATTCGATAGTGTAAGCGGTTTTCACCGCTCGTTGTTTGGAGAAAATTACCGTAAAATTTGGGCGGCTGAAACAAGTCTTCCGGTATTTCACTTGTCAACGGCAGCTTTAATGCCGGAAGAACGCGGTGGTGGAATGCAAACGCATTCTTTACGCCTGGCAGATGCTCAGAACGACGAGTGGGTTTTGCGTAGTATTGATAAATTTCCGGATGCATTGTTGCCACAAGTGCTCGACCAAACATTAGCCGCAAAACTGTTGCACGACAATGTATCTGCGATCTTTCCATATGCCCCGCTGGCGGTACCCGTCTTTGCCAACGCTTTGGATGTTGCGCATAGCAATCCATCCATTGTTTATATTTCCCCGGATAAAAACCTTGGCATTTATAGCAGGGATTTTGCGAATACTGTCGCGCTACTGGAAGAACGGGAGCCTTTGGGCAAATCAGCTTCTACTATAAAAATGCAGGAAAAATTAAAAGAAGACAATGACAACTCCGTTGATCAGCAGGCTTTCCTGATGGCCCGTATACAAGACATATTTTTGGGCGATTGGGACCGCCACGGCGATCAGTGGCGTTGGGTAGATGAGGGCAAAGGAAAGTCAAAAAAATTCAGGCCGGTACCACGCGACCGCGACCAGGTTTTTTATATCAACCAGGGCCTGTTGCCTGGCATTGCGGCACTGCCATGGATAATTCCAAAATTCCAGGGTTTTAAAAGTCATATCCGGAATGTAAACACGCTGGCATTTAATGCAAGACTGATCGATGGTCTTTTTACCAATTCACTTTCTTATACCGATTGGATGAGCGCCACCAAACAGGCTGTTGCTGCATTAACTGATTCGGTTATTGAAACAGCGCTTAAAAAAATGCCCGCAGGTATCTATGCTGTTAGTCATGTAAAACTAACGGAGCAATTGAAAAAAAGGCGGGAGGAATTGTTGCGCGTCATGCCCGTGTATTATCACTTTTTAAGCAGAAATATTGATATCACCACCTCAGATAAAAACGAGCAGGTTATTATTAACGATACATTGAATGGAAAATTAAATGTAACCATTTTTAAGATCACTAAAAAGAATGAGGTTAGTAAAATATTATACAGCCGCATCTTTGATCCGGCAGAGACCAAAGAACTGCGGTTGTACCTGTATGATGGTGAAGACAACATCAGCCTCGTAAATAATTCATCTCCCATCAATATCCGGATTATTGGCAATGGCACTGCAATAAAAAAATACCATTTTGACGGTACGCCAAAATACCTGCGGAAAGTACACGTGTATGAAAATGATTCTGCGGCCATTTTCAGCGGAAAGATAAACCCCGTTCACCAGCACATTAATGACGATGAGGATAATACGGCTTTGCAATTAACAAACAGGTATAACAATACGATACCGTTGCTTACCGCAGGGTACAATGCAGATGATGGATTTTTGCTGGGTGCGGGCGTTAAATGGATAAAACAAGGTTTTAGAAAACTTCCTTACGCGAGTGTGCAGCAGTTTCTTTTTTCCCATTCATTTTCTACCAATGCGTTTAAGGTTACGTACAAAGGAGAATGGATACATGTAATTAATAAAACAGATTTCACTGTGAACGTAAACGCCTTTGCGCCGGACAATACACAAAACTTTTTCGGGCGCGGCAACGCGACTGAATTTGATAAAACCGGTAATTACAAACGGTACTATCGCGCCAGGTTTAATTTTTACGAAGTGAACCCGGCTTTCAGGTGGCGCAATGCAAAAAAGAGCAGCTTTTCCATCGGCCCGTCATTTCAATATTACCATCTCAATCCGAATGATAACAAAGGAAGATTCATTAACAATACTGCTTTACTGCACTCTTACGACAGCAGTATCGTTTCAAATGATAAGGCTCATTTGGGTATTCTTGCTGCTTACCTGCATGACAGCAGGAACAATATTTTACTGCCAACTTTTGGTACCTATATGGACTTTACTTTAAAAGGTTATAGCGGCTTGAACAAATATTCTAAATCCTATATGCAACTTTCTGCACAGATAGCTGTTTATAAAAGCATTGATCGTAAATCGAACGTTGTTATTGCCAATCGTATTGGCGGAGGGATTACTGCAGGAAAGGCTGCCTTTTACCAATCCTTATTTTTAGGTGGCCAGGATAATTTGCTGGGATACCGCCAGTATCGCTTCGCTGGCGAACATATTCTATACAATAATTTTGAAATCCGTATCAAGCTTGCCAACCTTGCTTCTTATGTATTGCCTGGTCAGCTGGGGCTTACAGGTTTCTATGATGTGGGCAAAGTGTGGCAGAAGGGTTATAACGATGATGCATGGCATTCAGGCACAGGAGGTGGCCTGTATTTTGCACCTGCCCAAATGTTTGTAATACAAATGGTGGCTGGCTATTCAACAGAAGGCTGGTATCCATACTTTACAGCAAAATTCAGGTTCTGAGGTTCCGGTTTAAAGTACAGTATAATAAGATCATGATTAAGGAAGTGATAAAACTAAATGCGTTTGCAACCAAAGAAAATTCGGTTGAGTCTGTTGTAAGCTTTAAGAAATTTGTTGATTTTCTAGAGGAAAAGGCGAATACAGATACCACCATGCGCGTTCGTTTTTTTAGATTTGTGCTGGATAAGATACGCTCTTATCCGGAACTGATACCTGGCGTGCCGGTTTCTGAAGTAAAAAAATATACGGAGGTGCTGGAACTGGTTGCCAGTATTGTTTTTCCGCTGATAGAAGATGAGAATGAGGTTATGTTCGGTCTCACAAATGGCATCTCACCAGAGGTTTTTTATGCCAGTAATGCATTTCACCGTTTGCTTGCTTCCCGCCCCGGCGATAACAACAATGGAGAGTCGTGGATTGCAAAAGAAAGCGCGCTGGAAATGCACCGGCAAACCCAATATGATTTTGTTTTACAAAAAGTATATGGCATGGAACTTCCGCAGAAAAAAGAAATGCTGCGGAGTTACTTCAATTCCAGCACCGGGCTTTACCAATACTATCGTTTAAATGTGGATACACGTTTTGTTGATGTAACATCAAAAATGAAGTTGAATTCATCCTGCATCAATGACGACATTTCTGCCTGTTTTAATTGCACCAATAGTTTTGATGAAATTGAAAAGCTTGTTCCGTTAAATAATTTTAAGGCGACGGGCTTTTCAGTTATTACACTAACAGATATTACGCGGCAGCAGGCGCTTGAGCAGCTGGGCAAGGCCATCATCAGCATCAATAAGGAAAAGGCTTCTGATCATTTTACACATATCACCCGTTTACTGCAAACTATGCTCGGCAGCAGCCAGTATAAATTTGGTACCATGCCATTATTTACTGTCAACAACAGGGCGGCATTGCTGTACGAAAATTTTCCATACAGTATTCTCATCAAAGCCTCATCTGAAGCAGGCATCCATAAATCAGTCTTTTCCCGGTATATCAATCATTATTTAAAAGATCCGCAATACATCGTTTATAATTCGTTAAACACAAAAAACACACTGCCCGTTCCTGTACAGGAAGCATTAAAAGCAGCGGGCTATCATTATTATGTAATTGCGCCCATTTATTTCAACGATCATTTGGTAGGTATTATGGAAACAGGTTCAGCCGAAGGCGTTCCTGCATTAACAGATTTGCAACTGGGAAAGTTGAAACCTTCCATACCTTATATTTCACAATTGCTGAAATCATTGATTGACAAATTCAATATCTCGATTGACGCGATTGTAAAAGATAAATTTACCGTAATACAACCTTCCGTACAATGGAAGTTTAATGAAGTGGCCTGGCACTATTACCGGAATTACAATATCGAACACCGTAACAGCGTGTTGGAAAAAATTTCATTCAAACATGTTCACCCTTTGTATGGCGCTGTAGACATACGAAATTCTACCATTGAAAGAAATAAAGCGTTGCGGGAAGATCTGCAGCAACAGCTTGACCTGTTGCTGTACGTACTCACGCAATTAAATGAAAACGGGCTGGAAGAAAACACAAATCCCCTGATAGCAACCTGCCGCCAATGGCAGGCCAAATTAGCTGCCTATATTTCTATTGAAGATGAACTGGAACTGAATAATTTTTTATCAGAAAAGGCGCATACGTTATTAGCGTCGCTGACAGATTTGCCGCCGGTTCTTGCGCAAGAAGTGGATAACTATTTCAAAGGTGTTGATGAAGAAACCGGCATCAGTTTTAGCAAGCGCCGTTCACTGGAAAATTCAATACGGCTGATTAATAAAACCATTGGAAAACATTTTGATCTGTTTAAAGAAGATTTACAAAATTATTATCCCAACTATTTTGAAAAATTCAGGACTGATGGAATAGAGTATGATATTTATGTTGGCCAGTCCATTGCACCAAAAACCCCTTTTTCTCTGGATGATGTTGAAAAATTGAGGCGTTGGCAGGTGCAATCAATGGCAACAGTTGCAAAACTTACACATGGATTACTTGATCAACTGGAAGATCCGCTGCAGACGACACAACTGATATTTGTGAACGCCCGTACCATAGATATCAGTTTCAGAAATGATGAAAGACGGTTTGATGTAGAAGGCGCGTATAACATACGCTATCATATCATCAAAAAAAGAATTGATAAGGTAAATATTTATGGCACGCTTGAACGGCTTACCCAACCGGGAAAGATTGCGATTGTATATTTCAATGAACGGGATGCCGCTGAATACGTTTCTTACATACAAGCGCTGCAGCACCAGGATATCTTATTAGATGACCTGGAGCATTTGGAGTTGGAAGAACTGCAGGGCGTTACGGGCCTTAAAGCGCTGCGCGTGGGCGTAAATATGAGTGAATGATTATCTATGATAGAACGCAGATCGCCGTGATTTAGTGGATTTATACAAAACGCGACTCTTAGGGTTTTCTATTAACTTCTGTAGAAAATATTTCCTTGCAAGTAGCCGGGGTTTGTGTCTTGCAGGCCTTCATCTGAGAAAAAAAATACTTATCAATGACGGCGCCCGCCGTAGTTTCGGACTGGCAAACTCTTTGTTTTACTATCGTAGAATTTAATCTTTCACATAAAATAAAAATTATGAAAAAGAATACTGATAGTCAGACAAAAACCAATACGCCGGCAAAAAAACACTCTTCTGCTTTAGCCGCTGCTGCGCAAGGCAGAAGCGCTACAGAAAATGTTAAACCCAAATCAACGCGCGATGTAAATGGGTCTTCGGGTATGAGAAATACCGGAACCAATGTTTCTTATGAAGACAAGGAATAGAACATAGGTATCAAATGATATATTAATTAACAAGCGGCTATCTCTGGCCGCTTGTTTTATGTAAAAGATGAAGCGGGTATATGCCATATATTTTTTGTTGAACCTGTGGTTTCCCTGATATAAAATCGCAACAGCAAATTATTCTTTCCCGTTTACATAACACAAGCACGCAATATTAATCCGGGCTAACAAATGCCAGCTATTAACACATGTTTACAAATAATATCACATTTGTTTAAATATCGCATCAAAAATGGCTGTAACCTTTTACCAGCCCAGCTTACGTGGAAACTACAGTTTCTACATAACCTGCAACCTAAACGGGTACAAATAGCTGAATCTGATGAATGTGGAAACAACATGAATAAAATAGGTTGTAAAATTTGGTTCGGATGGTAGAATCCTTATTTTTGCACTCCCAAAAAAGGGATGATTCCGTAGCTCAGTTGGTAGAGCAATACACTTTTAATGTATGGGTCCTGGGTCCGAGTCCCAGCGGGATCACAATAAGGCAATTCAATTTAGCAACAAACCTCACAAATGCTTGATTTTGTGAGGTTTTTTATTTTTTCTACATCAAAAAATAGCAAATCTTTTCAAAACGCGAGGGGCTAATTCGGGAGTAAAAATATTTTTCAGAATTTTACTCACCGAATTAGAATGAAAGCCCTGCCAGGCAAGCGTTTCAGCACATGCAAGTAACTGTAATGAAGAAGCCTATTCCGAAGAACTAATCCTGAAAATCGACAACCCACACGGAAGTCTAAAAGGGGTAATCGTTTTTTAATATTTGAACTTATTAAAATAATACGTAACCAGATGACGTGAATTTTCACTGCTTATCCATTTGAAAGTCCGCAGTAAATCAGTCAGCGAGGATGTTAACTGTTTCGGAATTTCCTTCATAGGCCTCTTTAAACGTTTTTTGCCATTTTGGAAGCATTGCCCGGTTTGCAGATAAAAATTGTCGTGCACGATTACCATTCTAATTATTTTTTGAAATTAATAAAACCCTGCACAGTTTTTATACAGGCAGGGTTTTTTATTTAATGGGATAACAATTCATCAAGATTATCGAGTCCTGATGAATATCCTTCTTCAAATCCTGTGTCCAGTATTTTATCCATGTCCTCTTTTTTTTCAAAACTGATTTCTGATTCTATCCTGGTACCATCAGCCGTTTTGATAAAACTGTTTTTCCAGTTCCACACCGGCTCACCCGGTTTTCTTTGTCCGTTCTCATCACTGAAGCCGGCTTTCGCAGTGTAAAGTTTCGGCTTATCTATTTTGTTGTATTCAAATTTATCCCATTGCCCTTTGCCCTCAGGGCCTTCCATTTTATAGAGCCATGAACCACCTTCCCTGAAATCCATCCTCCTGGTTACTGCTTTATAAGGTTTGGGTGCCCACCATTTATCCAGTTGCTGACTGGTTGTCCAGGCTTCCCATACCTTATCAGGACTGGCATCTACTTCCTTAATTACAGTGATTTTTTTACCTGCCGCATCTTTAGTAAAGCGGGCCTTATTTTTCGTAATCATAACTTGTCTTTTTTGATGTATGATTACGAACCCACAAACCGGTCCAAAATAACGTCCAGGATGAACAGTTCTTATTGTCTTTTACATTCATGTGCCTTAAGCGGTAATTGATACAATGTAACCCTTCCTTTATTAGGTTATCCGTGGAGAAAGCCAGATGATATCCACTTATTTATTTTCTCCGGGGCGGTAAAACCTTCCGCATATCAGGTATCTTTTGCAGCAGATGTATATTGGAAAATGCAGCAAAACTGCCCATATCACTCCACATAATAGAGCTTTAAATCCTACTAACGAGAAGTGATTGTAAGGGTCTTGCATTATCCATCATTCTTTCAAATGCGGACAAATCAAATTATTTAAGAGGTTCACTATTACAAACCGGCATTACCGGATCGCTGAAGTTGTTATGGTTGCAAATAAATTCTGCAAATTATTTTGGCAACCAATTTTTTTTCTTCCTAAGAATCTTTTTTTAGGGTATCGGGAACTAAAAGATTCTGGATGAAAGAAGCTTTTGACTGGAGCTGCTTTTGTATTAAATTTGTTGTTACTTGAATCGTTTTAATACAAAATTGCAGGTGAGTAATTGGTGTCTGAAATGCCGTTAATTGTACGGATGAATTGATTTCTATACAAATGGAAACTACAAGATTCTCCCAGCGGGATCATTTACAAAGTAAGTCTTAACAGGATTGCTTTTCTATTGTAAACTTTCCTTATTATTATTCTTCATTATCGATCCTTTATAAGTACAACAATCAGCCAGGCTTACTTTATGCATTTATAAAAAAGTAAAAAGGTAATAGTCTACAATCAATTTGAATATTCTTTTCAGCGCTTTTTTACATACACCGCTTACACTATTCCTTCAATTTTTTTCTAATCACCCTTAACGGTGTAATCACAACTTGACTCATGACTGCCACAGCAATTTCTTATCCATCTGCCAATTGTTTCAACGCAACAGATAATTGGCTGGCAGGCTTTTGAGATAAGATATAATTAGAGTAGGTTTGCTAAAATATTATACTTGCCCTATGTCTTCTTTTTTCAGCGATAAAGTAGTTGTCATTACAGGCGGAACGGATGGGATAGGAAAAGCGCTGGTAGATGCCATGATAAAAGCTGGCGCCCGTGTAGCAACCTGTGCACGAAGCCACGATAAAATCTATAACCTGCAGCTTGAATACACCCACGTATTGCTGCATGCGGAAGTATGCGATGTAAGCAAAGAGGTTGCTTGCAGGCGTTTTATTGAATCTACCATTGAAACCTTTGGCGGCATTGATATACTTATTAATAATGCAGGTATTTCCATGCATGCACTGGTGAATGATCTGGATGTTGATGTTATCCGGAAAGTGATGGACATCAATTTTTATGGCGCCGTGTATTGTACAAAGTTTGCATTGCCTTCCATTCTTGAAAGAAAGGGAACGGTGGTAGGCGTTTCGTCTATTGCGGGTTACCGTGGATTGCCAGGCCGCAGCGGATATTCCGCATCTAAATTTGCATTGCAGGGCTGGCTGGAATCACTGAGAACGGAATTGCTGGAAAAAGAAGTGCATGTAATGTGGGTTTGCCCGGGTTTTACAACTTCTAATATCCGCAATGCCGCATTAAATGAAGAAGGGAAATCACAAGGTGAATCGCCCATGGATGAAGATAAAATGATGAGTGCGGCAGAATGCGCGGAACACATACTTAGTGCCATTGAGAAAAAGAAACGTACGCTGGTACTCACCTTTACGGGCAAGCGAACCGTGTTTATGAATAAATTCTTTCCGGGACTGGCGGATAAATTTGCGTATAAATTTTTCTTTAAAAATGGTAAGCTGGTAAAGTGATCGTGAGGCGTCAGACGTGAATCGTGAGAGCGTATTCCAGTCTTGCCCATCTGACGATTAACGCCTCACGTTTAAAACTTTAAATTTCATTACATTTCAAAATGCCTTTAGTAACCCTCACATCAGACATCGGTTTGCAGGATTACCTGGCAGGCGCTGCCAAAGGGCGTTTGTTACAAATAAACCCATCGTTTTCCTTTGCAGATATAACGCATCAATTGCCTCCTTTCAATTACACACAATCAGCCTATATCTGCCGCAACGCCATAAAAAATTTTCCCGCATTTACTTTTCATATTATATTGGTCAACCTGTTTGATCATAAAACAGAAAACCTGTTGCTGGCTTTTCACCAGGACCAATATATTCTATGTGCCGACAATGGCCTGCTCACCATGATCGCCGAAGGCAAACCAGAGATGGTGATAGGATTAAAGGCCGATAAAGTAAAAATAAAGAACACGCTGTATTGTATTGACGTAATGGGTCGTGCTATCCAGGATCTCACGGTTGGCAAACGCCTGCAGGATATTGGTCAGCCCGATTTTGAACTGGTAGAAAAAAATCATATTCGTCCGTTTTTAGCGCCAGACAGTATTGAAGGGCAAATTATTTTCATCGACAATTTTGAAAACGTAATTGTAAATATTACGAAAGAACAATTTGAAGCGGAGCGCGGCAACCGATCGTTCAGAATAGAAACCCGCCGCCACGATCATTACATAGAAACCTTGAGCGAAACTTACGCAGACGTACCTGAAGGCGAAAAGCTGGCCCTGTTCAATGCTGCCGGCTACCTGGAGATCGCCATTAATAAAGGCAACGCCGCCGGGCTGCTGTTTGGCCTGATGGGTTATAAAGAAGAGCCTTCCAACCCGTATTTGCAAAACAGGCTTTTTTATAATGTGGTGAAGATTTATTTTGAGTAGCCTGAGCCAGGATTAGTGGGATTTTGGGAATAAAAGAAGGGTAGTTTAATCTCTGTTGACACCAGCTTTCCAATAAGCCCCCGGTGCATTATAGAAGGCTCCGCCGGAGCCGATCTTCTCTTTTTGTTTTTCTACAAACAGGAAGCTCCTGCCGCCGCAAAAGTTCATAATTAAACAACATTGCAATGATAATCGGATTTCTTTGTTCGGATTGATCCGCATCCCACCAACCTTTATTCTTATACGCCCTGGTTCAGACATGATAAGCCAATGTTATTGGTTAATCAATGTATGTTTTAA
>JBDUAY010000015.1:0-27847 GCA_040004415.1 Bacteroidota bacterium
TTCTCACAATCTTGCAATCAACACTGCGCTTTTTAATGGAGGCCCTTACTTTCATGTTGTTTAGCTTTTAGCTACTAGCTGTTAGCTACTAGCTGTTCTTATTATTTGTGTATTTATTTAAGTTGGTGACTAATAGCTTAAAGCTAATAGCTAACAGCTTCTTACTTGTACCTGAATATTATCCTTCCCCTGCTCAAATCATATGGACTCATTTCTACACCCACCTTATCACCCGGCAGAATACGTATGTAATTCATTCTCATCTTACCTGAAATAGTAGCCAGTATTTCATGACCGTTCTCTAATTTCACTTTGAACATAGCATTACTTAATGCTTCTATGATAACGCCATCCTGTTTAATAAGTGCCTGTTTTGCCATATTTTTTGGGTGTGCAAAGATACGAGAACATGACGGAATAAAGAAAAAAATGGGGAAATTTTCCACATTTTTGTGGAAAACTGCCCCTTACTCTTATTATAGGTCAATAATTTAGCGTTAATCTTCGTTTAATTCCACCTTAGTCATCTGGTAGTAATGGTTTTGCAGCTCATGTACGGCAATTGGGTGTTTTATGTGCCGGCGATCTTCACGGTACCACATTTCAAAATCAGAAAACCCCTGTTTTGATAATTGAATCCGGAAAGCACCTTTCAGATATTTAGTGATGCCATCCTGTTCCTTCTTTTCAAATTTTAGTTTCTGTAACTGCACATCGTCCAGCATGATGGGATGCAAATGATCCGGGGTGAACCAGAATTTTTGGACATCGGTTTCTACACAAACTTCTTTATCCTCACGGTTTAGTTCTTTTACAATGCCTTCCCATTGCTTGTCCTCGTAATCAGCTAATATTATATCTCCTGGTTTTAATTCTGAAAATTTTATCATACGGCTGAAAATTTTATTTCCTGAAATTTACGACAGCCAGCGTTAAAATTCAAAAAAAGCTGAATAAGCAAAAAAAGTGGCTACTGCCTGGTCCATATTGCGGGCTCCCGCGCACAACACATACATTATCCAGCTTACTGATAATAGCTGTCAATTCTGTATTTCCAATGACCGCATAATACAGACTTGTTGTTATCAAATATTTCTTTTCTGCAAAACAACATATTATCTGCCGGTCATATAAGATTAACAATGTTTACACCGGTTTAATCCGTCCCTACGCATAAGATTGCATTTCAGGAAAAAGGATTAATTTTCCACAGGCAAAATTTATCACGGGCACATACATACATATCAGGTCCCGGAAGAACCAGCTTACAGGTTACTTCGCATATTACAGGAACTGGTAACCTTAACTTGTGGTAACCCGCTATTTCTACTACTCATATATCAAATTAACAACTGAATTTGCCTGGCATTGGCTACAAATTATGTACAGCTAAACTAAAGGAAACATGCAACGTCAATATTTTTTTGAGTGCGGTATAAAAAAGCATTGTGCCTGCCGGTTAATCTGCAGTCAAAATAGTCATCTCGTAAATCAACCTATCTGCCAATAACAATCATATGAAAAAGTTTTTTTATTTAGTACCTGCGTTAACCTGCCTGTTTTTCTCTTGCGCAAAAAACAGTAATAGTTTGCCGGGAAGCGGTACTGATACTACGGGAACAGGTACACCCATCGGCAACTATGTTGCATATCAAACAAAACATTCAACACAGTTAACATACGCTGGCCAAGCATCCAATACACCTTATGATTCAGTATCTGCCGATTTTACTTATGATCAGCAAAGCAGGTTACTGACAATAATAACCCAGGAGTGGAGCAACGCTTCCGGAACACCTATTGTAAGCAACGTTCTAACCAATATTGCGTATTCCCGGGATACAGTAACTTATTCAACTCACCTGAACGGCGATGGAGGGGTGTCGTTGCAAACGGTTTTTTATTTAAATTCGTCCACTGCTCTTATTGATAGCGCGGTTCACCTGGTAAATGGTGGCATTGGAGTATGGTACACATTTGAAAGAGAAAAATATGCATATAGCAATAGCTACGCCACTAATGCAGACACAACTTTTTACAATGCCATTACCGGTGCAGTCACCGGTACAAGCAATGCTGTTCTTACATGGTCAAATGGCGATCTCTTATCTGTTTCCAACAAAACATCTGCCGGCAATACAACGCTCACAACTTATAGCTATTTTTCTACTGCGCCGGCCCCGGTTGTTACAACTGAATCCGGACCTTTGTATGTAAAAGGAATAAGCCTTACAAAGGATTATCCTCAAACAAAAACCATCAATGTGAACGGAAATCTTTTTCAGAACTGGGCTTTTACATTTACGACCAATGCTTTAAACCAGGTTATATCAGCTAAATGGGTTGTAACCGGACCTGCATTTCCAGACGCCCCTTTTGTTACAACTTCAACTTCGTATTTTTAATATCTTTTTAAAATGATCGGCATCCGGCAACATATTAAAATGCCCCGTGCATTTTCATTTTGTAAATTCCCTATTTTGCGGTGCAAAAATTTACAATAGTAAAATGCTTTTGAAATAATTATTTGTTATGCAAATATCCACCGCAGGTTTGCTCGTTATAAAAAATAAAAAATTATTACTGGCTTTTAGCAAAAACAAACAGTGTTTTTATTTACCGGGTGGCAAAATTGATACCAACGAAACCGCTAAGCAAGCCTTATGCCGTGAGATTGCAGAAGAATTAAATGCAATTGTTACTGAAGATCAACTTGAATTCTATACACACATTACCGCAGCAGCTTACGGAGAAGTACCTGGCATTATCATGGAGCAGGATTGTTTCCTGCTTCATCATGAAATACATCCAACTGCTGCTGCAGAAATAGATGCGTTGCAATATTTTTCATTGACAGACTATCTTTTACAAAATAAACAGGCACCTGGTGCAGTCATGATTTTAGCACAACTTAGTGAAGCCGGACTCATTCAGTAATAAATATTAAGGAGGATAGAAAAGGCCCGATCTATTATATCACTTTTCTAAATTAGCAAATGACACGCATCGGACTAATATCAGACACCCATGGCTACCTTGATGAAAATGTGTTTACCCATTTTAAAAAGTGTGACGAAATATGGCACGCCGGTGATTTTGGGGATGCCTCAATTGTAACCCGCCTGGAAAACACCAGCGGCTTGCCCGTTAGAGGCGTATATGGAAATATTGACGGCAACGATATCAGAACTGTATTTCCGGAGCAGCTTGTTTTTATGTGCGAAGAAGTAAAAGTAATGATGCGCCATATTGGTGGATCGCCGCCGAAATACAATCCGGAAACAAAAAAAGAATTACTCCTTAATAATCCGCAATTGTTTATCAGCGGACATTCCCATATTTTAAAAGTAATGTTTGATGCGGCAATAAACTGTTTGCATATGAACCCGGGTGCTGCCGGCAAGCATGGCTGGCATAAAATGAGAACTATTATTCGCTTTGTAATTGACGGAAAGAATATGAAAGATTGTGAAGTGATAGAGCTGGGGAAGCGGTAAAATGCCTGATTTCTGATTTGGTGACTGCTGATTTCTTTTATTCGAATTTCTAACGCATGCACGAACTTACCTGTTATTTCCAACCAACCAATCATCCACTCATCACTTAAACATCTCATCCAGCTGCCGCTGCATTTCTTCAGCGCTAACATCTTTTATATGTGTTGAGACCATCCACTTATAGCCAAAGGGATCTTCAATACGCCCCGTACGATCTCCATAAAACTGATCAGCTGCTGAAGTAATAAGCGTTGCTCCTGCGTCTATCGCTTTTTGAATGGCTGCATCCGCATCGGGCACGTAAATACTAAATACAACAGATGTTCCATTGAGTGTTTTCGGGCTGCGGTTATAAGCCGTATTTTCTTCTGCAATCATAATTACTGTACCATCAATATCTATTTCGCCATGTGCTAATTTTCCATCCGGTTCAGTAAGACGCATTTTTTCTTTTGCATTAAATACTTTTTTGTACCATTCCATGGCAGCAGCGGCTCCCGGCATATTAATAGCGGCAACTACGGCCGAATAACCTTTGGGAACGTAAGATGTATGCATGATCTGCTGTTTTAAGCTAACTAAAATCAATTTATTTTAATGCATGCCAGGAAAAAGCGGCCTGCCTATAATTTGCCTGAACGGCCATGGCACGGTGATAAGAATTACAACCAATGCAATGGTAAAATACCAAAATGCTTTCTTAAATTTTATTTCATCGCTTACTGCTTTCTTGGCCATACCATGCGCCAGCGTAATTAAAATAATAGCAATGATCATTCCTGTTGGATGTTCTACTAAAAAAAAACGATAAAATTTATCTTTCATCACATTAACACCTGGTGGTATTCCCGGGCTTATTATGCCATACCTTCCAAAGAACAATTGATATAAACCAATGAGTAATGTAATGTGCGCTGAAATCATGGTGAACAACCATATCTTTTTATCGCCGGGTGTAAATATTTTTTTTTGCTGCCACCCGGTATAACTTTTAATAATAGAAAATATTAAAAGAATTAAAATAACCCAGCGTAATAAATTGTGCAGGTGAACAAGGCCCGTTTGCATGGTTGTGTAATTTAAAGCAAATCTAAAATCCGAATGTCTAAATGCGAAATTATTCTATCCAATCAGCGATAAAGATATTTGTATCATGCGTTCCGCCGTTATTGCGGTTACTGCAGAATACGATTTTTTTACCATCCGGACTAAACATAGGAAACGCATCAAATCCTTTATCGCGGCTTATTTTCTGCAGATTGCTGCCATCTTCATTAATAGTATACAGGTTAAAAGGATAGCCACGCTTATATTCCTGGTTAGAGGCAAATATGATGCGTTTGCTATCCGGCAAATACGCAGGTGCCCAGTTTGCCTGCCCGAAAGATGTAATTTGATGCGCATTGCTTCCATCTGCATTGGCTATCCAGATTTCCATATTGGTGGGTGCCACTAAATTTTCTGCCAAAAAATCTTTATACTCTTTTATTTCTTCCGGTGTTTTAGGCGTTGATGCGCGCCAAAGTAGTTTTTTTCCATCCGGGCTAAACCATGCGCCACCATCATACCCTACATGATTTGTAACACGTTTTACACCGAACGTTTTTAAATCCATGATGTACAATTCCAAATCACCGTCACGTACTGAAGTAAAAACCATTTTAGTTCCATCAGGCGACAAAGTTCCTTCCGCGTCATATCCCGGTGTATCCGTTAACCGCTTAATAATCTTTCCATTCAGATCTGCCATGAATATATCAAAACTGGCATAAATGGGCCAGATGTATTTGCCCCCGTATTTCTTTCGGTCAGGCACCGGCGGGCAGGTATCAGCACCTAAATAAGTAGATGCATAAATAATATGTTTGCCGTCTTTTGTAAAAAATCCACAGGTAGTGCGTCCCTTGCCGCTGCTTACCCGTCTGTATTCAAATTTTTCGCCATTGGCTGGTACTTTACCAATAAATTCCTGGTCGCAGAATAACCCTTCTTTAGGATTTGTTCGTTGAAAGATCAGGTATTTACTGTCTGAACTGAAATAGGCTTCTGCATTATCACCCCCAAAAGTAAGCTGCTGTATGTTTTTAAAATGATGTTCATCGGGGTATAAAACGGTATCAGCAGGTAGCTGTTTAACAATAAGAGCGGCCGGCTTATTACTAAATGACATCATTAATGTAATACACGCCAGAACTGACCAGATATAGTATTTAGTTCTTTTCATTGTACTTTTTTAAGCAGGATAAAGATATTGGCAAAGCCTTATAAAATTGTAAAAATATTGTCATAAACAAATTATGAAAACGGTTAGATTTGTTTCATGAAGTGCATTTTCTTTTATTTTTTATGTTTATCGGGTTTACTTGTTTGCAGTTGCAACCTGCCTGGCAGTAAATCTGCCAATGGTTTTGATGAAACATTGCAACAGCCTCCTTTTAAATCAATCAGTGACAGTATTGAAAAAAGCCCTTCAGATGCAGGCCTTCTATTGCGCCGTGCCGAATTACTTACACAAAATAATCAGCATGATATTGCTTATTATGATTATAAAAAAAGCTGGCAGCTGAAGCCCTCTGAATCATCGGCCCTCCTTTTTGTATCCAATCTTTTTTTAACTGGCCGCAACAACGATGCCATTGAGTTGCTAAAAAAATGCATACAGGAATATCCGTCCAATACAGAATTTATGCGGCGTTTGGGCGAAGCGTATACCCAGGGTGGAAATACAAAAGATGCACTTCTCTTATACGATGAATTGCTAAAAAAAGATACCGCCAATTTTGAAGCATTGTATGAAAAAGGCATGTTGTACGCGCAAATAAAAGACACGGCCAATGCCATATCTATTCTCGAAAAAGCCTATAACAAACAGCCCATACTTCAAAACGGACTTGCACTGGCAAACCTGTACGCTGAAACAAAAAATGATAAAGTAATTGCTTTATGCGATGCATTGCAACGAAGAGATACCGCGCGCGAATTTGTTGATCCCGTTTTTATAAAGGGCCTTTATTATTCTAACGTCAAAGATTATCCCAAAGCGATCCTGTTATTTGATGAAGCGATTAACCGTGACTGGCGTTTTATTGAGCCCTATATTGAAAAAGGGATTATTTTATTTGAACAAAAAAATTATGATGAGGCATTAAAAACTTTCCAGTTTGCAACCAATATTTCTTATACCAATGCTGATAATTATTACTGGATGGGACGTTGCTATGAAGCCATTAATAAAAATGAAGAAGCCATTGACTATTATTACAAGGCATTAACATTTGATAAAGATTTTAAAGAAGCAAAAGAAGCATTGAAAAGATTGAAAGGAGACAAGACAAGAGGCCAGTCGATTAAGTAGACTTTGATTGAAAATTGATTGGCTGAAGCTTTACAATGGTTGCACACTATCTTTGCAACCAGGCATCATAAAATTACAAAATAGAAATATGGCCATTATAGCTCCGTCATTGTTAGCCGCTGACTTTTTAAACCTGCAGAAAGAATGCAACATGTTAAATGAAAGTGAGGCGGACTGGTTTCATCTTGACGTAATGGATGGTGTTTTTGTACCCAATATAAGTTATGGATTTCCAGTAATTGAACAGATTACTAAAACCACGGGCAAACCCTGCGATGTACACCTGATGATAATGGAACCTGGCCGCTACGCCGAAGCGTTTAAAAATGCGGGCGCCAGTATTTTAACCGTTCATATAGAGGCGTGTCCGCACCTGCACCGAAACATCCAGCAAATAAAAGCATTGGGCATGCATGCAGGTGTTGCCATTAACCCGCATACGCCGGTTGACAGCCTGAAAGAAATTTTGCAGGATATTTACCTGGTGAATGTAATGAGTGTAAACCCCGGATTTGGCGGCCAGTCGTTTATACCGCATACCATGCAAAAAATAAGGGAGCTTAAAAAAATGATCAGCGACCGCGGTTTGCATGTAAAGATTGAAGTAGACGGCGGCGTTACGGTAGAAAATGCACACGGACTCCTGCGTGCTGGCGCAGACGTACTGGTAGCTGGTAATACCGTTTTCAAATCAGCCAATCCAAAAGAAACAATCAGAAAGTTAAAAGAAATGACATAGTGCTAAAATTATTTTCATTTGAAAATTAATCTTATTGTGAAATTTCAACCCCGGCCCTGAAAAAATTGGTTTCCCGTAAAGGACCATCTTCATTATACAGTAAAATACTTCCATCACCACTTTTTAAAGTGCCGGCTTCCCACTTCTGACCTGCTTCCGTATAATTTGCAACAATGGTCCACAGCTTATCTTTTTTAAATATCTCTTCCATCCAAATCTGGCCATGCACATTTCGCCATTCAGCTTATTGTTAACAAACTCTTGTTCCCACAGTTTATATCTTTTTGAATGATCAAGACTGTCGGGCAGATAGGATACAAATAAACCTTCCCGCCGGGCATTTTTAAAATTTCCTTCTCCGCAAACCAGGACCGTTTGCCGGACTTTTGCAAACACGGTGCAACTATTGTCCAAATAATATATATCCGGGGTTTCACTACCGGAGATCTTTAACTCCTTATTTGAAAGCTGGCTTCCATTGCTTCGATCTAATACTTATACTAAATACTTGTTACGGATTATCTGCTGATTTATCCTGTGCCAGTTCAGCATCATCGGGCGTTTTTTCCAGGTCCCTGTCGAGATTGTACAACGCATCGCCACTTGCCTTTGCACCACCAGCGATTTTAATTTTATCCAGCAGGTTAAGCGCCAGCGTTTCTTCTTCGGTTTGTTCTTTTACAAACCACTGCATGAAATTCCAAGTGGCCCAGTCTTCTTCCGTAAAACTCATCTTTACCAATTTGTAAATGGCGTTGGTATTGTCTATTTCATGTTCCAGTACTTTTTCAAAACAGGTTTGCACATTTGATGGATCAGGAGGTGGCGCCGGTATGGCGTCCACTTTCACCGTGCCGCCCCGCTGCAAAATATACTCAAGAATTTTCATCATGTGATTACGTTCTTCCTGTGCATGCCTGAAAAGAAAATTGGCAATGCCACCGTAGCCTGCTGATGAAGCCCAGGCGGCATAAGAAAGATAAATCTGCGAAGCGTGGGCTTCTTTCGTCATGTGCGTGTTTAACCCGGCCTGTAAGCTTTCTGATAACCTGTTTGTATTCATCGTAATATTTTTTATAGCTATAAAATTATCTTTTATCCGTCAAAAATAATGCGCGTCTAAAATAAATAAGCTACCTGACCCTTCCTGCAATTGTTATTCAGCCCTTTATTGTCTCCCCCTTACAAAAACAAAAGCTTAAATGCTGTAATATTGCCGGTAGTATTTTCGTTATAAATCACAATGCCACAAACCAAGCTATTCTTATTGCTTATTCTCTGTATTTTTTCAGCTGCTTTTTTACATGCGCAGAAAAGAACAGCGACTGTTTCAGGCAGAGTATTGGATGAAAATGAAAATCCTTTGGGAAGGGTAAACGTCACGATCCTTGGACAAAATACCGGCATCACCACTACCGATTCAGGCACCTTTTTTATGAAGGTGCCGTCTAACAAAGCATTTGCATTGGTGTTTTCTTATTCCGGTTACAAAACTGAGCAACGTAATTTTTTATTAAACCAGGGGGAAGAAGAAAAATTGACCATCCGCCTGGAACACGGTGCCAAAGAACTGGAGGAAGTTGTAATAACGGATCAGAAACAGCGGCGGGAAGCGGGGCTGATTTCCATTAACCCGAAACAGGCCATCAACATCCCCTCGCCCACTGGCGGCATAGAAAGTCTCATTAAAGTCTTTGTAGGATCAAACAACGAACTTACTTCCAGTTATTCTGTGCGTGGTGGTAACTACGATGAAAATCTTATTTACGTAAACGATTTTGAAATTTTCCGGCCGTATTTGGTAAGCAGCGGCCAGCAGGAAGGCCTTAGTTTTATCAACCCCGAAATGACGCGCAGCGTAAGCTTTTACAATGGCGGCTTCCAGGCAAAGTATGGAGATAAAATGAGCAGTGTGCTGGACATTCAATATAAAAAACCGAAGAAATTTGGCGGCTCTGCTTACATAAGTTTGCTTGAACAGGGTTTTCACCTCGAAGGCGTTAGCGCTAAAAATAAGTTTACCTATCTCGTTGGTGTCAGAAATAAAAGTAACCGGAATTTACTGGCCAGCCAGGAAACAAAAGGAAGTTATATTCCATCATCTGCAGATGTACAAGCCTTGCTAACTTACCAGTTTAATAGTAAATGGAACGCGGAATTAATGGGCAATTTTTCCCAAACAAAATTTACGTTGATTCCTTCTTTTTCGCAGCAAACAGCTTCCGTGTTTTCTCCTTATTTTACTGCCAACCTTGGACTTGATATTTTCTTTGATGGCAAAGAAGAAGACAGGTATAAAACAAATATGGCTGGTCTTACCATCAATCAGCAAATCAGGAAAAACCTGAAATTAAAATGGATGGCCAGTTTTTTCCAGGACAATGAAAATGAATCACTGGATATAACGGGCGCGTATTTGTTTGGTGAACGCGATTTTGATAAAAGCAAACCAACGTTCGGTTTAATTGTAAATCCGTTGGGTGCCGGTGTATTTCAAAACCATAAAAGGAATAAACTTAATATTGATGTATGGAACATCAGTCACAAAGGATATTATGATAAAGGCAGACACGCAGTACAGTGGGGCGTAAGTGCAGACAGGCAAATTATTCACGACAAGCTGAACGAGTGGCAATACCAGGATTCTGCCGGTTACTCATTGCCGTACAATCCATCACAGCTATCAATATATAGTGTAACCAAGTCGAATGCAGATCTTACCATAAATCGCTTCAGTGGTTTTGTGCAGGACAATATTGCCTTTCGTGATTCGTCCGATTTTATTTTGCAGGCCGGTGTTCGTTTTAATTACAATGATTTAAACAATGAATTCCTGGTGTCGCCACGCATTGGCTTTTCATGGAAACCGTCTGCCTGGAAAAAAGATATTGTATTTCGTGGTGCAGCAGGCATTTATGACCAGCCGCCATTTTACCGCGAACTCAGGCGTTATGACGGCACGCTGAATACGGCCTTGAAAGCACAAAAAAGCTGGCAGGTCAGCGGTGGTTTTGATTATAGTTTTGAAGGATGGAACGGAAGGCCGATGCGCTTTACAACGGAAGCTTATTACAAAGGAATGCATGATGTTGACCCTTACGATATTGACAATGTACGCATTCGTTACTTTGGAGAAAACAACGCAAAGGCGTACGCAGCGGGCATAGAAATGCGGCTGTTTGGCGAACTGGTAAAAGATGCAGAAAGTTGGGTGAGCCTGGGCATCATGAATACAAAAGAAAAAATTGCGGGCGCAACTTTTTATAACTACAAACTTGATTCGTTGAATCAGCCTACAGACAGCACGCTGATGAAACAAGGGTGGGTACGCAGGCCAACGGATCGCCTGATTACTTTTGGCATGTTCTTCCAGGATTATCTTTCCACCAATAAAAACTTTAAGGTTTATATTAATACTTTATACGGAAGCAATCTTCCTTATAATATACCCGGCAGCGTTAAATACAGGAACGCATTAATTATTGAGCCTTACATCAGGGTTGACATTGGCTTTAGCGCTTTACTGCTTGATGGAGACAGAAGCAAACGCAGAAGCCATAGTCCGTTTAAAAGTTTCGAAAACATATGGGCAACGCTCGAAGTATTTAATTTAATTGACAGGGATAATACGATTTCTTACCTGCTTATTAAAGATTTTTCCAACACTACATATTCCATCCCAAACCGCTTAACGCCAAGGCTGTTAAACCTGAAACTGGTAACCCGGTTTTAATAACTTGTTTACTAAATTATTACGCCGTTGATAGTATTTATACTACGCAAAAAATAAAGTATAAATACTTTTGATTTTTAGTAAATTTACATACTTTTACTTTTTACATTAATGGTTCCTTTACTACTCAAATTAAGGGGCCCGTATCCTTTTAATACCATCTGATCATCTCCCTTTAAAGTTTGTTAATCTGTTACTCATTTTGCCTGTTCCATTACCCTGAAACAGCACTGAAAACTTATCTGATGAAATTAAAGGTTACAGTAAATCCTGACCCGTTTATAGCTGAATTGTCCGTTGTTATTCAAGGTCTTTTTACAATGAATATTGTTATTCGTTTAGCCAATAGCAAGGGCACTGTAATCAGGATAACAGCCTGCACGCTCAAGAAAGGTGAAAACAAGATTCAGATTGGCAATTTGCAACGCTATGCGGCCGGCAACTACCAACTGGAAGTTAAAACGTTGAATGGCGATTTAGTGGAAACCATAAACCTGGTGAAAATGTAACGATAGATGGCATCATAACCCGCACAACCGTTTAATCCGACAACCCTTCAGTATATGGTGTATAACCATCCAGGAGGCAGGCCAAAAGCCTGCCTTTTGCAATAATATTCATCGCACAAGTTCCATTATTCTGATTTTAGTTTCATCATACCTGCAAGGAACCGCGCTGGCGTAAAGGCCAAAATTTTCTATCCAAACATATCTGCAGATAATTTGTGAACGAGGTCTGCTATTTTTGCAGCATGACAAAATTAAGCATCAACATAAATAAATTTGCCACCCTGCGCAACAGCCGCGGCGGCGACAATCCCAATGTACTAAAAGCAGCAATTGATGCACAATTATTTGGCGCTGATGGAATAACCGTGCATCCGCGGCCAGACGAGCGCCACATCCGTTACGCAGATGTTCGCGATATAAAAAAAATAATCACCACTGAGTTTAATATAGAAGGCAATTGCCGTGAGCAGAAATTCATTGACCTTGTGCTGGAAGTAAAACCAGACCAGGTAACATTGGTTCCCGATGCCGGAGGACAATTAACATCCGACCATGGATGGGATACCGTTAAATACAAAGATTACCTAACAGATATGATAAGCGTGTTTAAAAAAGCTGGCATCCGTACATCTGTATTTACAGACCCTGATATTAAAATGATTGAAGGCGCAGCGGCTACCGGCACGAACAGAATTGAATTGTATACAGAAGGATACGCCAGGGAATTTGCGCGCAATAAAGCAGCCGCCATAGCGCCGTATGCAGCGGCCGCTAAAAAAGCGGTTGAGCTTGGTCTTGGAATCAATGCAGGTCATGATCTTGACCTGGAAAACCTCAAATACTTTGCGCAGCATATTCCTTCGTTATCAGAAGTTTCTATTGGCCATGCCCTGGTGTGTGATGCCATCTACCTGGGCTATGAAAATGCCATTCAAATGTATAAAAGACAGCTGCAATAGTTCAGCTCACGCCCTTTTCGTCCGCGTACTTCTACCCGTCCTAAAAAAAATTCGACGAATGGAAAAAGATGGTTTCTCCTGAAATTCAATTATTTAGATTATTTACGCTACTGGTCTAACCGTAAATTCCGAATTTATTTTCGTAAAAGCTTGCATCAGTAAAAATACCGTGCAATCTTTGTGTCAGAAATATTTATAATCGAAAAGTCAGTCCACCATCCAGACGAAAAACATTTAGCAGATTAAAATCTGCAGCAGTTGACCCCGAACCTTTAAAATGTTTTTTATGTTGACACGTACCCTACTCACCTTTGTAATGTTAAGCGCCTCATTATTTTCGCATGCTACAGGCGAAATGCCCTCATCAAAAGAGAAAAATACGTCTTCCTCCATTTTAACCAAAACCGCAGGCGTTAATTACACATTTCATATAGATAACAAGGTTAATAAAAACAATGCAGTTGACTCTGTGCTGGTAATACTTGACAAATTTGATCGTTCAGGTGCGGGTGTTGTAAGAAAGGTATTTTATCCTGATGCAAACAACCAGGTTGTTATTGAAGATCTACCTGCAGGAAAATATTATGCTGAGATTTATGTGCTGGGCATTTATAAAAAACATTTTTCTACTATTATTTACACAGAAAAACCGAATAAGAAAAACAAGGTTAGCCTGCAATTGGATTATAAAGATGTTTATACAACAGGCAACGCAAATATACCTGCAGAAAATACCGCGATGTTTGCTTACAATAAATGATAAAGATTATATTTTCTTACCTAACTATCATTTTAAATATCAGCCGGGCAGTATTTCCCGGCTTTTTCGTGTGCTGTCAATGCCAAAAAAATTGCATGCTCCATTTCTCCGGCAAAATGTGCCCTGTTACCTCAAATATTAGGACAGCTATACTAACTTACTGCAGCTGAACTAACTTCGCAGCCAATGAAAAATAGAACGGGGCAAATACTTTTACACGTTACGGGCTGCATTGCTTTCTTATCACTGCCAGTACTATTGTCGCCCGATGTATCATGGAATTTTCATTTTGTTCAGGTATCCGCATTCCGGGAAGATTTTATCACCTACACGTTACTATTGCTATTCTTCTATCTTAATTATTTTTCACTACTACCGAAACTTTATTTTAAACAAAAATTTATTTATTATTTTGGTTGCGTTATCATTAGTTATGCAGTAATAGCATGGCTTCCTCATCTGATTGAGCCTGGTAATCACATACGCCATTTTCAACCGGGTGCCAATGGCGGAACAATTTCCCGCAGACAGCCATTGATAACCAATGAAAGGCTGCCGGATTTGCAATCATCCCAAAATGTAAATACGCAGCCCGATGACAATAATTTGCAGCCGGGAAACAGTCGTAGGGATATGCGCCCCCTTCCGGACAATAATCATCAACCGGGTGTTAGACCGGACCGGCGGCCGCCCAATAGCAATATGCGTCTACCCCCTGGTAGTCCTCCAGGTTTTTTACGCACAATACCAAACTTTGAATATCTTTTCCAATTCATTGTGGTGCTTATATTGTCTGCCATGATTAGAATTAATAACCGCCTGAAACAATCCGAAAAAGAAAAAGTAAATGCCGAATTATCGTATTTGAAAGCACAGATAAATCCACACTTCCTGTTTAACACACTCAACAGTATTTATTCATCTGCCATAGATGAAAATGCAGACAATACAGCCTCAGCAGTTGTAAAGCTTTCGGGAATGATGCGCTATGTTATTAGTGAAGCGCATCATCAATATGTGCCGCTTGAGAAAGAACTTAGTTATATCAGTGACTATATTGAACTTCAAAAAATACGATTGGGTAATACCGTTCATTTGATCTATCATGTTACGGGTATTACAGCAGGGAAACAAATTGCGCCGCTTATACTAATTTCATTCATTGAAAATGCTTTTAAACATGGTGTAAACCCGGAAGAGCATTCAAACATAGAAATCGAAATTGATGTTTACGAACAAACGTTACACTTGTCTGTCATGAATAATAAAGTGAGAAACGTAAATGGAGACTCATTTAAAAATAATATTGGTTTGGAAAATACCAGAAACAGGTTGCAGTTGCTCTATCCTTCCCATCATGAACTGGTAATTAAGGATGACGAAAAAGAATTTCTAGTCTTACTTAAAATGAACCTGCAATGATAAAGGCCATTGCCATAGATGACGAACCACCAGCACTTAAAGTAATAGAAAACTTTTGTAGCAGAACGGAAGACGTTCAGCTGGAGAAAACATTTACCATGCCTGCAGAAGCACTCAAATACCTGCGCAAATTTCCGGCGGATCTTGTATTTCTTGATATACAAATGCCATCCATAAACGGCCTTGAATTTTACAAATCTATTACGCAGGACACGATGGTTATTTTTACTACTGCTTACAGTGAATATGCGGTTGAAGGGTTTAATATAAGCGCCGTTGATTACCTGTTAAAACCTTTTACATTTAAACGTTTTCAGCAGGCAGTTGCAAAAGCAGCGGAATATTATAATTATAAAAAACAGGGCACGAACGAAACACCCAAATATCTTTTTATACGTGCCGACTACAGCTTGCTGAAAATTGCGCTTACTGATATCATTTATATTGAGGGATTGGATGATTACCTAAAAATACATCTCGCTAACAGCAACCCCATTGTGGCAAGAATGACCATGAGAAATATGCTGGAAAAATTACCTGCAAACGATTTTGTACGCGTTCACCGTTCATATATCATTCCGTTTAACCGCATAGAAAGCTACCGCAATAAAATAATTACGATAGCCGGCAAAGAAATACCTGCCGGCAGCAGTTATGAAGAAAAATTCTTACAATATTTTAACAAATAAACACACTACCCCGCAGCATTCTCACGCTTCGCCGCATTTACTTTTTTTGACCATCGCTTTTTACAATTTTTGTGTGGCAGATTAGTTTACAAAACAGACCACACTTAAATCCGCCATTTAGATTCTTAATCAAACAAAAGAAAAAGCTATGGAACAATCAAGAAAAAATTTTCTAAAAAACTTTTTGATAGGTGCTACTTCCGTTCCGCTTATCCTGGAAGCGTGTAAAAAAGATACGTTAACCGATATAAGCACCGGAACAACAACTACTACAACCGGAAGCACCAATACGGGAAGCTGCGCAGTTACGCCAACGGAAACTGCTGGCCCTTTTCCAACCATTACGCCGTCTTCGCTCGTACGATCTGATATCAGGCTCGACAGAACAGGTGTAGCATTTACCATCAACATCACAGTTGATAACAAGAGCAGCAGTTGCGCTGCACTTGCCGGCGCCATTGTAGATGTATGGCATTGCGATAAGGATGGTAATTATTCTGAGTATGGTGGCACCGGCATGCAAACCACCAATTATACATCCGTGCATTTTTTAAGAGGCAGACAAACAACTGATTCAAACGGGCTGGTAACATTTACATCTATATTTCCCAGTTGGTATTCAGGTCGGGCAACACACGTGCACGTGCACATTTATAATACTGCGGGCACATCATTGCTGATTACGCAAATAGCATTTCCGGAAGCAGCTGACAGCGCAGTGGTAACGGTTAATGCCAGTACAACAAACGGCTATACAAAAGGTATGACGGGTTATACCTACAATGCGTCTGACAATGTATTTTCAGATGATACCACCGGCGCTGAAATTGGCATCATCACAGGAAGTATCACGGCGGGGTATGTGCTGTCAAAAACATTGTACGTAGCCGCTTAGTTTTATCATGACATGCCTTATTCAAATTACAATAGATGAAAAAGATTATCCGTCTCTGCTTCCGAAAAATAATTGATGCTACTTCAACGCAGGTATTGGACAAATACGTGTTTGAAAGCACCTACACAGAGTTCCTGTTGCAATCGCAGTTTTACAATCAGGAAAAAAAATACACCAGCTTCAGTGAACTATTATTGAATGTAAAAGGCGCGGACAAACTTCATTTCTTAGTTAGCGCGGCAGTAACCGGCTACCTGCAGCAATTGGGAGATAAGGTGCCGGACGTATTAAACAATCTTGGAAAACACTTTCTTGTTTTTAAAAACTACCAGTTTGAAATCATCAATTCTGATACAAAAAATAAAAGCAGGCACCAGGTGGCTATCAATTTTTTTTCAGAACCACTGCTCTGGCACGATACCATAGGTAATTATTTATTGATATCATCTGCAAGCGATGAAAAAATAAACGATGATGCACTGACCAATCTTGTACAACTACAGCCTTTTTTAAGCATCTATTCACTTAAAGCAGCATGTAATGATCCGGCAATCAAAAGCTAAAATATTTTTAGCAGAACACAGGGGCCTGAATGAAACCAAACACTTCAGGAGCCTTTATACATTTAACTTCGGGAATTATTTTAATGAGCACAAAGCTGCGTTCAACAATATATATGCAATAAATGATGAGATGCCGGAGGCCGGGCAATCGATTAATGCACTTGTGCAGGAATGTTCTTATATCGTTCTACTGCCTATTGTTGGCGCGGTAAATTATAAAGACAGCAATGGAAATGAAAAGCTGATTGCTGCCGGTCAGGTAGAAATAATGCATGTTGATAATGGCGTTTCTCTGGAAATAACTAATCCTTTTAAAGAACATTGCGTAAATTTTTTACAGGCATGGATAAAGGCAGGCGCAAGTCCTGTACCCGGCACTTCCTCTTTCGCTGACACATATGCCATTAACGAATCTATCGATAATTTTATCAGGATATCCCCGGCGCATTTGAATAATGACGCGCTTCCATTTATTGCATCCATTGGAAAATTTAACGGGCGTACAGAAACTTATTATTTGTTACAGCACAAAAATTCATCGCTTTTTATTTTTGTACTGGAAGGAGCATTTGAAGTGCAGGGTAGACTGTTGCATGCAAGAGACGGATTGGCTTTATGGGAGACAACTAATGTTGAAATAGAAGCGCTAAGCAACGACGCCATCGTATTGTTAATAGAAACGCCCGGAAATAAAAAACATTTGCATTGATGCAGCATTGTTAACAGTATAACTAAATATGAAAAACCAGGAAGGTGGCGCCAAAAGCATCCACCTTCTTTATTAAAAACTACGGCTGTTTATCTTTTACATACGTAAACTTTTTTCCTTCCAGTATTGGATTTGCTCCGTTTAATGCTGCTCCATCAATCTGTAAACTGAAATCCCTGAAAAACACTTCCGCTATCCAGGGCTCTAACCTGAATTCAAAATAATTATGTTTTGAATTCACGGTGAAAACTGATTCCCTGCCGGGACATAATCTAAACAACAATGAAATTTCAGTTGCCTCTTTTTTCGGAAAAATTATTTCTCCCTGGCTGTCTGTACTTTCCTGCAAAACACCGCCAGAAGTTTTTATTGTAACATCTGAATAAGATAAGATCATGGTGTTTTTATCAACCATTTTTATAGTGGTGAAATCGCCCGGAACAGTTTTACTGCTAACGAATGCATAGTCTTTTGGAGGTCTTGGATCAGTACTGTTCAAAACAATATGACCGTCTTTTAAAGTCCATTTTCCTTTTCCGCCCCTGTCCAGGGCACCTTGCGAAAAAAGGAATTCAAAACTTGAATCTTTTTTTAACTCAAAAGCGCAGGCAGTTTCCATTACACCGGTTAAAAAATATACACCTGTAATATCTGTATTGTTTTGTTGCGCATTTAACTGTATCATAAAAAATAAGCAAATAGAGAATTGTGTAAGGTATAAAAAAAAAGTTTTCATTTTATTCGGGTTTGAAGAATTTGATTTCGTTCTTCTAAAGTACAATTGTTATGATGAGTACAATAACTGTTACGGCGAAGTGTAGCAAAACGGTTTTGAAAGATGGCAAGTGCCAATTAAGCCAAAATACCCGCTGAAATTATCAGTGGGTATTTACCTGTTGCTTAACTTATTTTCTACCACCTTCCCCGGCCGCGGCCTCCATGGTCATCGTCATGCCTGCGGTCATTTTCAAAACCACCACGCTGACGATCATTGTAATTATTACGACCCCGATCCTGCCTGTGATTAATATTGTTATCGCTTCTGTTATATCCCCAATCGCGGCCACGGTTATCAAAGCCCGGGCGACCATAGCCGCCGTGTCCGTATTCACGGAAGTCACGGATAGCTACCTGGTCGTGCCTAAACCTGTAGTTAGCATAAAAAGAACGGTGATTGTTAAAATGAAGCCAGGGTTGACGTTCATTCATCACCACTTTATAGCCTGAGTAGAGATCATAGTTTTGAAAACGGCCGGGCAATGACGAAGCATATACCCAGTTACCGCGATCGAAATATACAAACTGGCGGCTTGGCACATTGTAATAAGCCTCCGCGTCAGGCAGATAATAATTTTCTGCATAGTTGTAACCAGATGGCCCCCATTCAGGCTGCACGCCAATATTTATACTTGCCTGGAACTGCGCATTTGCAGCATTATAAATAAAAAGACTGCTAACAAAAACAGAACTGAGTAAAAGTATTTTTTTCATAATTGTAATTTCGTAAGCGTAGTTCAAATGAGATACCAGATTGACCAAAAACTGTTATAGAAACGTAAAGATCAACGCTGTATAAAATTTGTGCATTTGTTATTAAACCTTTTCAAAAAAAATACTCTAAACAACTTCTAAAGCAAAATTGGACTTTTCTTATTCCTGCGTGTTACCTGTAATTATTCTTTTACATGAGTGGTATTCCTTTCATCCTGTTTTTACCGCTTCAATCCAAATTTTACTCAGCCCTGCCATTTATATCCGGTAGCTTTCTTATTTAAATCAATCACCAAAAAAACTGTTATGAAAAAGTTATTGAAACCATTGCTTTCAACCCTGGTAATTACCTGTTGTTTTTTATTGCAAACAAAAGCCCAGCTTACTACCTTAGCCGGTGGTGGGAATAAAAAAGCATCTGTAAGCGAGCGTATCGGTTTAACAGACGTTACTGTACATTACGACAGGCCCGGTGTAAAGGGAAGGGAGGGACAGATTTGGGGGAAACTGGTATATGAAGGCTACACCAATTTAGGTTTTGGAACGGCCAAAGCCGCGCCCTGGAGAGCGGGTGCAAATGAAAACACGACCATCGAATTTTCTACCGATGTAAAAATTGAAGGGCAAGCGCTGCCAGCAGGGAAATATGGTTTATTTGTTGCGTACGATCCAAATGAGTGCACAATTATTTTTTCTAAAAATTCATCTTCATGGGGTAATTTTTATTACGATGATAAAGAAGATGCATTACGCGTAAAAGTAAAACCTGTCGGGGCAGACAAGAGCGTGGAATGGTTAAAATATGAATTTACAAATGAAACAGAAAATAGCGCAACCGTTGACCTTGCCTGGGAAAAATTAGCTATCCCTTTCAAAATTGAAGTTGATTATATAAACGAACAAATAGCATCTTTCAGAAGAGAGTTACGCGGTCAGGGCGGTTTTACCTGGCAGGCCTGGGACCAGGCGGCGCAATGGGCATTACAGAAAAATACAAATCTTGAAGAAGCACTTCTCTGGAGTGATTCTGCTTCCGGTCAAAATTTTGGTGGTGCGCAAAATTTCCAGGCATGGAGTACAAAAGCACAAATCTTAACTAAATTAAATCGCGCAACGGAAGCAGACAGTATCCTGAAGAAAATGTTGCCACTTGCTAATGTACAGGAAGTTCATTTGTACGCGCGTTCATTACTGGCACAGAAAAAACCGAAGGAAGCTTTTGACGCATTTAAAATGAATTACGATAAGCATCCCAATGTGTTTACGACCAACATGGGGATGGTAAGAGCTTACTCAGGAATTGGTAACTATAAAAAAGCGCTGGAATTTGCGCAGAAGGCTCAAAACCAAATACCAGATCCACTTAACAAAGCCAATCTTGAAAAGATGATCAAACAATTGCAGGATGGTAAAGATGTAAATTAAAATTTGCAGAACGCGCGGCATATGTTTCTTTTTGCTGATTTTGTAATTTATTGATTTGAGATTTATTTTTGTAAAGCATGTAATGTAAATCACAAAATCATCCAATTACAAAATCAGCAATTTTTTCCATTTTCACATTCATCACATTCAATCATTTTTCATCTGCACTGGGCCCATACATTCCAGGCACCGGCACATCAAGCAAACGCAAATACACTGATAACTGGCCGCGGTGATGAATGAGATGATTGAAAGCAAAATTACGAATGAGCACTTTACGGGGCATTGCAAAAACAACCTCTTCGCCCCTGCGCACTTCAAATCTTTCATTCAACATCTCATCTGAAGCGTGTTGCAGCGCAACTATAGCTCTGGCCTGCTTTTCTTCAAATATCTTCAATAATACTGCAGTATTTTCATACGTGTTGCGCAGCATCGGTGCAGTTGCAAAATCAAAATAATCTGCTGACACGGTACGATCCACCCATATTGGAATTTCAGCAACATGTGCCGCGAGCCTGCCAATGGTCATAGACTTTTCATGTGGCTTCCATGCAAACTTATCTTCCGGAATCTTTTCCAGCATCTTTCGTGTATTGACGGCTTCTGTTTTCAGTTCCGCTATTAAAGCATCTTTTTGAGGCATTTTGTTATATTTTATTTATTAATCATCTAAAATAAAAAAACTCCGGCACAGTGTACCGGAGTTATATCTTTTATTAAAATTATAGTTTACCGCTTAATAAATTTATCCAGCAACTCCACTTCATTACCGATAATAACTTCTACTACATACATGCCCGCAGCCAGTTGACCCACTGGTATAGCTTGATCAAAAATTAACTGGCTTTTCTGAAATGTTTTCCTTTCCATGATTATTCCGGCCATGTTGGTAACACGTATCAGCAATGATCCCATACTATCGGTAACAGCATGTATGTGCAACACATCTGAAGCCGGGTTTGGATACAGCATAATAGATTTAATATTACGCAAACTGCTAACTACGGTTACCGTAAATATGGATGTTGATTTTTGCCCAAAGTTATCAGCAACTGACAATTGGAAAGTATATACACCGGGCTCAAGGTTAGTAGCTGTAGTTTTACCCGCTTCGCTGTTATTTATTATTGCAGCTGTAGGGCCTGAAACCTGCTGCCAGCGATAAGCAGTAATAGTGCCACCCTGACTGTAAGAGGCCATTCCATTTAGTATTGCATAACCACCTGGGAAATTAATGGTTGTATCGCGCCCACTATTAGCCACAGACAATAGCGGCAGGTTAACCGTGATAACTGATATGTCGGTTGCAGAAACCCCAACAGCATTGGTAACTGTTAATTGTACCTGGTATGTGCCTTGTACCAAATTACTGATAAAAGGCGTAGCAGTTGTATTTTCTGACATGGTAAAAGAAGCAGGTCCGGAGATTTTTGTCCAACTGTATGTTACTATTCCACCAGCGGGGTTATAAGAAGCGCTGCCATTGAGGCTTACACTATTGGCGGGCAGTGTAAGGCTAACCGAACCTCCACCATTTGCCACCGGTGGAATGGCCGCATTTACCGTTATTGTTATTACATCTTCCGCAGTAAGATTCTGAGAATTGGTTACAATAAGCTTCATGTGGTATACGCCCTGAACAAGACTGCTGATAGTGGGTCTTGCTGTTGATGTTCCTGTAATACTGAATGATGCAGGACCGGATACAAGCGACCATGCATACGTTAATACACCACCCGCAGTATTGGAAGATGCGCTTCCATCAAGCACCGCCGTGTTTGTTGGTAATGTAATTGTTATATCAGCTCCTGCATCTGCTACCGGCGGTACAGCGGGCGCCGGACTAACAGTTATGGTTACCTGATCTTCACTCGATGACCCTTGTGCGTTCGTTACCTTTAATTGTATGTTGTATGCGCCTACTGCTAAATTGCTGATTACAGGCGTGGCTGTTGATGCTCCGGTGATAGTGAAAGAAGCAGGCCCTGAAATGAATGTCCATGAATAGGTTAATGCTCCACCTGCCGGATTATAAGACTGATCTCCGTTAAGGGTAACACTGTTAGCTGGCAATGTAATGGTTACATCCGGACCAGCATTACTTACCGGTGGATATACCGGCATTGCACTAACAGTTACCGCCACAATATCAGTGGCAAAAGACCCTTGCGCATTGGTAACCTTTAACTGTACCTGGTAAACACCTTCCACCAAATTGCTAATAGCCGGCGTTGCGGTACTGCCACCCGTAATTGTATATGTTGACGGACCCGAAATTTCTGTCCATTCATAAGTAAGCGTACCACCGCCTGTGCTGGAAGAAGCACTGCCATTCAGATTTGCCGAATTAACGGGCAGCACCAAACCAATGTCGGTTCCTGCATTGGCAATTGCTACCGGCGCAGCAGACACAACGATATTCACAAAGTCAAAGTCGCTGGCACCGGAAGAATTTGTTACAGTTAATTCAACCTGGTAAGTGCCGGCTACAAGATTACTAACAGACGGACTGACCGTATTATCGCCAGAAATAGTAAATGATGCTGGGCCAGAAACTTTTGTCCACGCATACGTTAACGTTCCGCCACCTGGCGTAGTAGAACCACTGCCGTCCAATGTAGCCGTATTCGTTGGTAAAATAAGATTAATATCAGCACCTGCATTGGCAACCGGAATAATTGCTGGTTTTACAATGACCGTAGCAACATCTGTGCTTGTAAGTTTATTGGTGTCGGTTACCATCAATTGGATTTGGTAGGTACCCACTTTAAGACTACTGATAAAGGGCGTAACAGTACTATCACCGGAAATAACAAAAGAACTTGGCCCCGATGTTTTTGTCCACACATATTTTAATGCACCACCACCATTGCTGTTGGAAGCGCCACCATTAAGCGGCGTGCTATTAACCGGCAGTGTTATTGTAATGGTGCCACCAGCGTTTGCCACAGGCGGAAACACCGCCAATGTATTAACTACTATTGCCACAACATCATCATTACTATGACCTTGCGAATTGGTAACCGTTAATTTCACCTGGTAAGTACCCTGCACTAAATTTCTCAGTGTTGGTTTTATACTGGTATCAGAAACAATAAGTGCCGTGCCGGGCCCGGAAACCTGTGTCCATTTGTATGTTAATGTGCCACCCCCGGGATTATAAGAGGCAGAACCATTTAATGATATAGAATCTTTGGGCAATACTACGGTTGTGTCTTTGCCGGCATTTGAAACAGGATAAATTATCCCGGAGACATATTCGCGTGCGCCGATATCGTATGCGGCACCCTGTGGTCGCGCAATACCATCAATATCATCTTTTACCATACCAATGGCAAGGCCTTTATCAATAGCAGGCGAATTGGCATTAAGAAAACAACTGCTGTCTTCTATCAATCCAAGATCCTGGTAATTCTGTTTGTATAAATTATTTGACGTATCCGGATCTGATATATTCAATTTCTGAAAAATAAAATTCCAGTTGGGATCATAAGGCAGATCCCGTTGAATGTTAAATCCAAGGTTATTTTTTATCTCAATGGTACCACCGTCTGCGTCATAGGTATCTACCATAGAGCAATTCCAATCGTTTGCACTCAGGTTACCAAATGTATTATTGTAAATTTTATAATTGCAATAATGCAGGTAAGGAGAATAATTGATATCTTCCGGGGTAATCTGCGCTTCTACAGCCGAATACTTTCTTGAATTAACCATTACATTATCATACACATTTACAGCGCCAATAGTGTCGAGGCTAAATCCGTGGGCACGCAACCCGCTGCCCCAGTAATCGGAAATATAATTGTGGTGCACATCTCCGTTTCCATATAAATAAACAATACCCGTATGCCGGTAATCATTCTTACCGAGATGCGAAAAACGGTTGTGGTGAATATTTGCATTTACCACTTTATCAAGATGCAGTACATCTTCTTCCAGCGTATAATCAACTGTACAATAGGCCACTTCAAGTTTACGCACCATATTTATCAGCCCGTCATCTACAATACGGGTATATACACCAATCTGCAAAAAGGTAGTGGAAATATTATATACACTGAAATGGAGAAATTTTATATCGTAAAATAAGCTGTTACTGTTGTTGGTTCCGTTGTACTGGAGTGAAGGATTGAAAAAGAAAATAGCATAATCGGCAATGTTCACCATTTTAACATAGCTGAAATACACGCCGGACATCGTTCCATCTACATAAATACCTCTTATGAGATCATGCATATAAAAGCCGAAATCAACGCCAGGCGTTCCATCACCCCGGATGCTTACGTTGGTAAGATTGGAGAACCAGGAGGGCTGTGGGTCATTGAACTCTACCTGGCCGCTGTTCATAATATAAATACGGTGACCCGGACTGGCAGTAATGTTCTTGAACGTCATGTTCTTGTACTTACCAGGATTGATCATCACCGTGTCGTCGTCTTTCAGATTAAGTTGATTTTGCGCATCCTCATAATCTATAAAGCCGGTGCCTGTGCCAACATAAATTTTTTTGCCTTGCGCAAAAGTATGAGAAGATAAACCTGTTATGAGGAAGATTGTAAAAAGAGAAAAAAGGATATAAGAAAAACAGTTATTCAGGGTTTTCATAGTAGATATTCACTTTAATGCCAATAATTGTTTCAGCTTATGTGCAGCGTTTTTGATTCAGCGTTTACTAACAAATTTTTAGCCAAAAAAGACGCAACGGTACGCCTGCTTATTAACATTTGCTATCTATCACATTTTTTGTACCCAAACACGGGTAATTACGACTGTTTATCGATGTTTTTATGATTCCATTTATTTAAAACATCGTATTTCTACCCATTTTTAATGCATTTTTATGCATCTGCGCAATAACAAAATTTGTCTTTTTTTATTGATTTAATTAATACACCACTGAAAATCAAAAATCCGGAATAACAAATCAACATATTTCCTGATTTATTATTCCGGATCCGTAATTTGAAAAATGCGATAACCTTAATTATTAAACTTCTTCTCTCACTGTATTGCCATATTCCTGCTGTAATTTTTTTTGTATTTCGAACGGAACCGGCGCATAGTCAAAAAATTTCATCGAAAACCGTGCCCTGCCCTGGGTAAGGGATCGCAGCGCAGAAGAATAATCCTGCATCTCGGCAAGTGGTGTTTTTGCAATAATTCGTGTAAAATGTCCTTCCCTGTCCATGCCTTCCACAATCGCACGCCGGCTCTGCAAATCCCCCATTACACTTCCTGTTAAATCATCCGGGCATAATACTTCCAGCTGGTTTATTGGTTCCAATATTTGCGGTGCTGCCTGCTGAAACGCCTGCCGGAAAGCTTGTAACCCGGCAATTTTAAATGAGATATCATTGCTATCCACCGGATGCATTTTGCCATCATACACGCAAACACGCACATCTCTTACGTAAGATCCTGTTAGCGGTCCTTCATGCATTTTTTCCATGACCCCTTTTAATATCGAAGGAAGAAATCTTGTGTCGATGGCTCCGCCAACAATACAATTGTAAAAAACAAGTCTGCCGCCCCAATCGAGTGCATATTCATCCCGTCCGCGCACGGTTAGTCCTTTTGGGTCCGGCATGCCTTCATACCAGGGTTCTATCCGCATAAATACTTCACCAAACTGACCGTTGCCTCCACTTTGTTTTTTATGGCGATAACCCGATTCAGCCGTACTGCGGATGGTCTCACGGTACGGTATGCGTGGTTTATTAAATTGTATTTCCAGGTTATGAATCTTTTCAATCTTCCATTTTATAACGGCGAGCTGTAACTCGCCCTGGCAATGCAATAATATTTGTTTTAATTCAGGTGATACTTCTACCTGTATGGTGGCATCTTCTTCGCGCAGCGTATGCAGCGCTGCGGATAATTTTTCTTCCTCACCTTTTTTTACACGCTCAATGGCAACGGTCATATTATGGGCGGGAAATACAATGGGCTGCAATTCAATATTTTTTCCACGCTCATGCAAAGTATTGTTTACGTGGGTGTTCTTCAACTTTATCGTAGCGCCAATATCTCCGGCCACGAGTTCATTTATGTTTGTTCTCCCGTGGCCTTCTACTACAAATAACTGGTTTATTTTTTCTGATACACCCGTTGTTTCATTCACCAGTTCCATCCCGCTTTTGACAGTACCAGAAAATACTTTAAACAAACTCATTTCACCTATGTGGCTTTCTGCTATCGTTTTAAAAATAAAAATACACGCGGGCCCTTTTGGATCGCAAGGTAATGTTTCGCCTTTTTTTGTAATCTGCGCAGGCATTTCATTTGCTGCCGGACAAACATTATCAATAAAACCCATCAGCCTGCCACTCCCCATGTTTCGTTCCGCCGATAAACAAAACAGTGGAAACAAATCGTGGTTGATCATGGCTTTTTTCATACCCGCTTTCATTTCATCTTCATCCAGTTCACCCTTGTCAAAATATTTTTCCATCAGACCTTCGTCATTGCCGGCAATCGCTTCAATCAACTCTTTATGCAGTGCATCTGCCTTTTGCTTTTCATCATCAGGAATGGGCAACTTCTCCGGCTTGCCGCCCGTATCTCTAAACTTGTACATCGTCATGCGCAGTACATCGATAATTTCATGAAACCCGGCACCCGTTTGCCGCGGGTATTGCACTACCACTACATTATTTCCAAAATGATTTTTTATTTCAGTCAGCGTTTTTTCATAGTCAGCATTGTCATCATCCAGTTTATTTATACAAAAAATAATGGGTGTTTTAAACCGTTCTGTGTATTCCCAGGTGATGTCTGTTCCTACTTCTACACCCATTACAGCGTTGACCAGCATTATACCGGTGTCGGCTATACGCAGACAGGAAATTACTTCACCCGAAAAATCATCGTAGCCGGGTGTATCGAGCATATTTATTTTATAGCCCCGCCATTTACTGTGCAAAAGGGTGGAAAAAACTGAATTACCGCGTTCTTTTTCAAAGTCATGGTAATCACTGACGGTGTTGCGTTCTGCTATTGAGCCTTTGCGCGAAATCAGGCCTGCTTCAAAAAGCATACACTCCGCTAAGCTGGTCTTACCGGAGCCGGCGTGACCCAGCAAGACAATGTTTTTTA
>JBDUAY010000249.1:0-8577 GCA_040004415.1 Bacteroidota bacterium
TATCACATTCATTGCTTTTTCAAATATGCTTTTGCTTTTTCATACCAGCCATTGCTCAATGGGGTTACTGGCAGGCGCATAAAATTTTCAAGTAATCCAAGTTCTGTCATGAAGGCTTTCACGCCTGCGGGGTTATTTTCGGCAAACATTATTTCGTATGCATCAATCAATTTATCATTTAATGCCCTGGCATTTTTAAAATCCATCTTCAAAGCCATACGAACCATTTCGGAAAACGTTTTAGGAAAACTATTAGCTGCTACGCTGATGACGCCTTCCATGCCACAGGCTATCTGCGGCAATGCCAATGCATCATCTCCGCTTACAACAAAAAAATCTTCCGGTTTGTCGCGCAGTATTTTCATGCATTGCTCCATATCCCCACCGGCTTCTTTTAGCCCGGCAATATTATCTACCTCTCTTGCCAGTCTCAGTACAGTATCTGCATCAATATTACGACCGGTTCTTCCCGGCACATTGTACAGCAGCACGGGCTTCATGGTATTGGCAGCAATGGCTTTGTAGTGTTGAAACAATCCTTCCTGTGATGGCTTGTTGTAATACGGGCTGGCACTTAAAACCGCAATGGCTTTATCTAATGGAAGCAGCTCTAAATCTTCAATTACTTCCTGTGTATTGTTGCCGCCAACGCCTACTACTACCGGCACGCGACTGTTAACTTTATCGTACGTAAAATTAACAATATCCGTCTTCTCTTCCTTTCTTAGTGTAGGGGTTTCACCTGTTGTGCCAAGTGTAACAACATACTCTACGCCATCCTTAATAACATAATCAATGACTTTACCGAGGGCATCATAATCAATAGCAAAATTGGCTTTAAAAGGGGTAACCAGTGCAACACCGGTTCCGCGAAGACGATTACTGAGTGACATTTATTATTTTGAATTTTATCCCGAAAGTTCGGGATTATATTTTGAATTACTTAGCGGGAACCTGACTAAAATCTATTTCTAATTTGAATCCGAACCTGATTTTTTTAAAGCGCTCATGCCTCAATTTAAAATATATATTCAATCCCCAACCGCCGGTATAAATAATCATAGCTCATTCCAGAATCCCATTTTCCCAAATTTCGATATACGATCCCGCACCCGTTGTTCGGGATCAACCTGCTTCAGTTCCTGTATTGCTTTTATCAATACACCTTTAAGGTTTTGTGCCGCTTCAACGTAATCCCAATGCGCTCCGCCCAGCGGTTCCGGCACTACCCCATCCACCAAACCAAATTTATACATATGGTCTGAAGTAAGACGCAATTCTTCCGCCGCTTTTTCTTTCATCTCCCAGCTTCTCCACAAAATAGAACTGCAGTTTTCCGGAGATATTACCGTATACCATGCATTCTCCAGCATAAATACTTTATCGCCTACGCCGATGCCTAATGCACCCCCGGAGGCCCCTTCCCCAATAATGCAGCATATAACGGGTACCTTTAAACGCATCATCTCATAAATATTACGCGCAATGGCTTCGCCTTGCCCGCGTTCCTCCGCTTCCATACCAGGATAAGCACCAGGTGTATCTATTAATGTAATAACGGGTTTATTAAACTTTTCAGCTAACCGCATCAAACGCAGGGCCTTTCTGTAACCTTCGGGGTTTGCCATACCAAAATTGCGCGATTGCCGCATTTTCGTATTAATGCCTTTTTGCTGCCCAATTACTACCACTGTCTCATCTCCCAGTTGCGCAAGTCCGCCCACCATCGCTTTATCATCTTTTACATTTCTGTCTCCATGAAGTTCTACAAAATTGGTCGTCATTTTTTGTATATACTTCATGGTATATGGCCTGTCGGGATGCCGGCTTAGCTGTACCCGTTGCCAGCTGTTGAGATGTAGTGTAATTTCTCTTCTTTTTTCAATTATCTGGTCTTTATACTTTTTAATAAGTTCGGTGGAATCGATTTTTGTTTTTTCTGCCGATTGCTGCAATTTCTCTATCTCGTCAAAAAGATCCTTGATAGGTTTTTCAAAATCCAGGAACTGTCTGTTTTTATCTTCAGGCATTTTTATTTATTGAATTGAGTGCGTAAAATTAAGGGAAAATGGTTATTGCGGGCATTGTAGATTGCCTGACTATATTTTGTCTCAATACTTTACCGTCAATCTTTTATTAACCAGACAGTTACAATACAATTGTTATTCAAGTAAGAACACAGGTACACCACTGAACAGGCATCGTAAAAATTCCTTTTCCGATATAAAAATTGCTTCTTTTTTGTTCTTTAAGAGCTGCTCTGGCGCGACACTTAATAAGCCCCAGCAAATATTTACACCCAACCGGGTACAGCATCGCATCTATGCATATTGAGGCCAGTACGTATGTCTCTTCAAGAAACATCCGCATAAAACAGGATACAATGGCTGCCTGCCTCAAATAAAAATCCATCCAATTCAGTTTGCCCTGTAGCCATATCACCGGCCATGTAAATAAAAGATATACTACTACTATTATTAAAAACTGAACAAAATTCCCGCATAATCGTTTTTTAAATCTTTACAGGAACGCTAATAACAATCTTTTAACCAGCCATCAGGCAACGAATGAATAAATTGACACCATGCCATCAGTGAGTTTATATTGTAAAGTGCATTTGCCGCAGGCGCTAAACCGTTATTCATCAGGTAATATTGGTTCCGGCGCAGAATATTTCAATACTGTTGCCGATGAAGCTGCGGTAAACCAACTTGCGGATGCATGTTATCTGCCAGCAAACAAATTAATGCTGAGCCTTATAGAAAACTATAAAGGCGAATTCAGGCTGGCATATTCTATCAGCGGAACTACCCTGGAGTTGCTAATGCGTTACCGTCCGGATGTAATAAAATCTTTTCAGTTGCTGGCCCAAACGGGTTGTGTAGAATTTTTGGCGGAGACGTATTACAATTCGTTGAGTTGGTTGCACTCAAAAAAAGAATTTCAGTACCAGGTGGAAAAACACGCTGCGCTGATTAAAAACTTGTTTGGTGTAAAAGCCGTTGTATTCCGTAATACTGAACTCATTTATAATAATGATCTGGCCAAATATATTGCTGCCATGGGTTATAAAGGTATTATCAGCGAAAGCGTAGACAGAATACTGAATGGCAGAAGCGCCAATCAAATATACACCGCACCAGGTGTTGACAATACCCGCATCTTACTTCGCAATGTAAGCCTGAGTGATGATATCGCTTTTCGTTTTGGCAGTGTACATTGGAATGAACACCCGCTTACAGCAGAAAAATATGCCGGATGGATCCATGACCATAAAGACGAATGCAATATTAACATCCTGCTGGATTATGAGACCTTCGGTATACATAAAAAACAAGATTCTGGCATATTTGATTTTTTAGAAAATTTGCCGGCCGCTATTTTAGCCGGTAAAAATTGGAAGTTTACAACACCTTCTGAAGCACTGGAGCAGTGTTCTCCAAACGATGAATACAATATTGAAGAAACAATTTCCTGGAAAGACAAAGAAATTGAATGCTGCGTGTGGTGTGAAAACACCCAACAAAATAACATGCTAAAAAAAGTTTACAGCCTGGAAAACATGGTACACAAAAATGGCAATGAAGCTGAAATAAGTGAATGGCGCCAATTGCAAAGCGCTGACTATTTTTATCACATGTCGGGCGAACGAAGAACGGCAGATGATGCGTATCAATATCTAAACCCGTTTGATTCAGCAGAAGAAGCCTATCAGAATTATGTAAATATTATAACTGATTTTGAAATAAAATTAATTGAAAAAGGATTGTCTAAATTTAAAGACGAAAACCAGCATACTATAAATACCTCACTTTACTAAAAACCTACACATGGACAAAAAATTACAAGGGCAAGTTGCAATTATTACAGGTGCCAGCAGTGGCATTGGCGCAGGCGTTTCCAAAGCAATGGCAGCGGCAGGCGCCACGGTTGTAATTAATTATCCGGTACCGTCTACAAAGGATGCAGCAGATGCAGTATTAAAAGAAGTAACCGATGCCGGCGGCACAGGTATTACATATGCTTGCGATGTAAGTAAAGAAGACCAGGTGATAAAAATGTTTGCAGATGTAGTTGCGCAGTACGGCACCATTGACATTTTAGTTAACAACGCAGGTCTGCAACGTGATGCAAAGTTTAATGAGATGACACTCGAGCAATGGAATTTTGTACTGGGTGTAAACCTTACCGGCCAATTTCTTTGCGCACGGGAAGCCATTAAAGAATTTTTAAGAAGAGGCCCTGATGAAACAAGAAGCAAATCAACAGGAAAAATAATCTGTATGAGCAGTGTGCACGAAGTTATTCCGTGGGCGGGTCACGCCAATTACGCAGCCAGCAAAGGTGGTATTATGATGATGATGAAAACCATTGCGCAGGAATTTGCGCCGAGAAAAATACGCATCAATTCCATCGCACCAGGTGCTATTGCTACGCCTATTAACCATGATGCCTGGGATACTGCAGCACATTTGCAGGACCTGCTAAAACTAATTCCTGAAAAAAGAATTGGCCAGGTAGATGATATTGGCAAAGCAGCTATATTCCTGGCAAGCGATGATGCGGATTATATCAACGGTACTACGCTTTTTGTAGATGGTGGCATGACTTTGTATCCTGGATTTGAAGACAATGGATAAAAAACGCTTTTTTACCGCTGATGACAGATGATTTAATACACGGAGATTGAAAATGATATTTTTTCTTTTTGTATCCGGGATCACGTAATCATCTTATAGCTGCGGAAAATGTTTTACCGGCTTCCAACGATATACGATGCGCAGGTTTTCGACTAATATATTTCTTCATTATCTGCGACTCCTTAATCATCTGTTATCTGCCGGAAATTTGCTAAAACAAAATTGTTCCGGCCAAAAAAAAATCATGAACAACGAACAGCAACGCCTTCAAAATGCCGGCTGGAAAACATGGGGACCCTACGTAACTGATCGGCAGTGGGGTACGGTACGGGAAGATTACAGCGACAATGGTGCAGCGTGGGAATACATTAGTCATGACATGGCCCCCAGCAAAGCCTACCGCTGGGGCGAAGAGGGCATTGCAGGCATTTGTGACGAGCAGCAACTGCTTTGTTTTGCGCTGGCACTATGGAATAAAAAAGATCCCATCATTAAAGAAAGATATTTTGGCTTAACCGGTAACCAGGGAAATCATGCGGAAGATGTAAAGGAATTATATTATTACCTGGATTCCACGCCCACGCACTCTTACATGAAGATGTTGTACAAATATCCGCAGGCTGAATATCCGTATGAATGGTTGCTGAATGAAAACCGCAATAGAAATAAACTGCAACCTGAATTTGAATTAATTGATACCGGAATTTTCAACGGGGATAAATATTTTGATGTATTTACGGAATATGCAAAAGCAAACATCAACGATATACTAATTAAAATAACCGTTCATAACCGTGGCAAAGAAGATGCCGCGCTAAATGTGTTACCTACCATTTGGTTTCGAAATACCTGGGCATGGGGCTATGATAATTACAAACCTCAAATGACAAGCTCCAACAGCGGCGATATAATAATCAGTCACAAAAATCTCGATCCATTTACCCTTCACCTCGACCAAAAGACAACTTTATTTTTTTGCGACAATGAATCAAACAATAAAAAATTATATGGTTGTGATAATACGGGTGCTTATTGTAAGGATGGCATCAATGAAATGCTGGTTCATGGCAATGATAAAGCAGTCAATATCCGTCAGCAAGGTACCAGGGCAGCCGCCAGTTATGATCTTACTATAAAAGCAGGATCGTCTGTTACCATTCGTTTAAGGCTGGAAGGGAATAACCTGATGCATCCTTTTAAAGATTTTGATGACATCTTTAATAATTGCGTAAAGGATGCAGATGCCTTTTATGCAGACATACAACAAGGTATTAAAAGTGATGATGAAAAAAATGTACAACGGCAGGCATTTGCGGGCATGTTGTGGAGCAAACAATTTTTCTATTACGATATAGAACAATGGCTGAGCGGTGATCCTGCACAACCAGAACCGCCATTACAACGCAAGACCGGCCGCAACCATGAATGGACGCATCTGAATAATGCCGATATTATATCTATGCCCGACAAGTGGGAGTATCCCTGGTTCGCGGCATGGGACCTGGCTTTTCACTGTATACCTTTCTCATTGATAGATGCCGCCTTTGCAAAAGGCCAGTTACAATTGCTTACCAAAGAATGGTACATGCATCCCAATGGGCAGTTGCCCGCGTATGAATGGGCATTCGGAGATGTTAATCCGCCGGTACACGCATGGGCAGCATGGCGCGTATACAGCATAGACAAAAGAAATAATAATAACACCGGAGACGTTGCATTTCTTGAATCTGTCTTTCATAAACTACTGATGAATTTTACCTGGTGGGTAAACAGGAAAGATGAAGAAGGCAATAATATCTTCCAGGGAGGTTTCCTGGGACTTGACAATATCGGCGTATTCGATAGAAGTGCGCCATTGCCTACAGGTGGAGAGATTGAACAATCTGACGGAACCAGCTGGATGGCTATGTATTCGTTAAACCTGATGCGGATTGCGCTGGAGTTATCTACGTATAACCCCGTTTACCAGGACATGGCTACTAAATTTTTCGAGCATTTCCTTTACATAGCCGGCGCCATGGCAAATATGGGTGATGGCAGTTCCGGCCTATGGGACGATGTTGATCAATTCTATTACGATGTGCTGCGCTTACCAAGTAAAGGAAGTGTAAAACTAAAAGTCAGGAGTATGGTGGGCCTGATCCCTTTATTTGCTGTCGAAGTGCTTGACCACGAAATATTAGAAGCAGTTCCCGAGTTTGCAAAGCGGCTAGACTGGTTTCTTAATAACCGGCCGGATTTAGCCAGCCTTGTATCCCGGTGGCAGGAAAAAAGTGAAAATGAAAAGCACCTGCTCAGCCTGTTACGCGGCCATCGAATGAAAAAAATATTGCAGCGCATGCTGGATGAAAGTGAATTCTTCAGCGATTACGGTATACGTGCGGTCTCAAAATATCATGACCAGCATCCGTATGAATATTGGCTGGAAGATCATTGTTTCGGCGTAAAATATACACCGGCAGAATCTACAACCAATTTGTTTGGTGGAAACAGTAATTGGCGCGGTCCTGTCTGGATGCCGGTGAATTATTTACTGGTAGAAAGCCTGCAGCGTTTCCATTATTATTATGGCAATGATTTTAAACTTGAATGTCCTACAGGCAGCGGTGTATTTATGACGTTGAATGATGTTGCCAACGAGCTTTCAAAACGTTTATCGGCGTTGTTTTTAACCAATAAAGATGGCAGGCGTCCTTTTTTGGGCGATAATGAAAAAATGCAGACCGATCCAAATTTTAATAATTACATTTTATTTTATGAATATTTCCATGGAGACAATGGAAGAGGAGTTGGCGCATCACATCAAACTGGCTGGACAGGGCTGGTAGCAAAATTATTGCAACCTAAGAGAGACGAAGACCTGGCAATTACGCCTGCTGCGCAACAACTACAACAACCTCCACCAGAACAGCAAACAACGCGTCCAGATGTTTTAGGTAAAAAAGAATAGGGGAAAGGCTTCACCGCAATGCGGTAGTAAAATTTAATGATGTTAGAAAAAAATATTACTGTTGTGCAAAATTTTCCAGCCGCTACAGAATGCGAATGGCTGGAAACGAACGGCCTCGGCGGCTGGAGCAGTTCTACCATTATTGGCTGCAATACGCGCCGGTACCATAGTCTGTTGATGGCAGCTACCGTTCCGCCGGCAGAGAGAATGGCGCTTGTATCCAAGCTGGATGAAACAATTGTTTGCGGTGATGACAAATATGAATTGGGCACCAATAATTATGGAGTGTGTATTCATCCAACGGGTTATACGTTTATGACCCATTTCTCAAAAGAACTCTTTCCCAAATTTACCTATGAAGCAGGCGGTGTCACACTCCGCAAAACCATTGGAATGGTGCATGGAGAAAATACCGTTTTTATTTTGTATGATGTAGTAAAAGCGGGCAGTCCTTTTACGCTGGAACTACAGCCACTGCTTTCAGTAAGAGGTTACCACAATATGATGCATGCAAATGATGCAATTAATCGTACAGCATCTTTTGAAAAGAATATTTTTAAAACGAACGCATACGAAGGAACACCAGATATTTTTATAAAAGTTCCTGGTGGTAATTTTTCAGCCGGGCCTGCATGGTTTTATAATTTCAATTACAGCGTTGAACAATATCGCGGACTTGATTTTACTGAAGACTTATTTACACACGGCAAATTTTCCATCCCAATGAAGCAAGGTGATTCCATTGGAATAATTTTATCAACAGATGATCCGTCGGAGAAAGATGCGCATGAACTATTGCATCGCGAAGAAAATAGGAAAAAGGAATTGCTGGGCGGACTTGTTTTTAATAACTCAGTTGAACAAATTTTAATACTGGCAGCAGATCAGTTTATAGTAACCCGCGGAGAAAATTTAAAAACAGTGATTGCGGGTTATCACTGGTTTACTGACTGGAGCCGGGATACCATGATAAGTCTGCCCGGGCTT
>JBDUAY010000656.1:0-2563 GCA_040004415.1 Bacteroidota bacterium
ATTATGGGGATGCATCGGATTAGACCCGTTGTAAACTTTTTCTACTTCTTTTCTTAGCTTTTTTGCTGTCTTTGCGTGAAAATTGTCTGAACTGAGATATATGAGATTATGGGAATGCATCGGATTAGACCCCGTGTAAACTTTTTCTACTTCTTTTCTTGGCTTCTTTGCGTAAAATTGCTTCAGTTTGATTTTTTGGATGTAAAGATTATAAGGTTGACCGGTCTGTCAAAACGCAACTTGTAAAGGTTGAAACATTACTACCGGTTAGGTATATGCGTAAAAAAATGCCAACTTATTGATTAATCAACACCTCCAAAACGACAACCAGCCACAGGTATAAATACCGGGCTGGTTGCGTAATCATAACCGTCCCTGCTATTCTTACATTTGATAAACAACATCAGCAGTGGTCATGCTTTTGCAGCACGCCAAGTCGGTAGAGTTTTAAAATAAACTGGCTGATACAGAGCCGGAATGGCTTTAGGTAGAATATTAATGATGCGTAAAAATACTGTAGATATTATAGTATTTCAAAATGTTTAACTCATTTATTTTTAGAATGTAACAAAATGAACTTAATACATTCAGTTGCTACAGGTTTATACTTAGCAGGTTGTAAGAATGTTTTATAATTCAAATAAAAATTGGTCGTGTATATAATCTACTACATTCACCAGGCTCTTGGTTTCTTCAAAAACTTTTAACTGCCGATCAGCGCCGGTACCATTTTCCATCATCGAAGAAACCAGGTTTATAACATGACGACTACCCAATGCATCAACTGTATCGTCAATAAATTCAAGCAGTTCATAAATTAATACTCTTGTATTTACTTCTTCTTCTTTTCCAAAGTCGATCAGGTGCCCATCGATACCGTAACGGCCGGCACGCCATTTATTTTCGTTTATCAGTGCCCGTTGGTACATCATGTAATTCATGTTCTTTGAACGCAACTGGTAAAGTTTGGCGCAAATACCCTGGAACAATGCCGCGATGATGATGGTTTCTTTCACCGTCATAGGCACGTCGCAAATACGGAACTCAACGGTATTAAAAAAAGGATGGACCCTCAAATCCCACCAGATCTTTTTAGCGTTATCTATACAATTTGTTTTAATAAGGAGATTGATATAACGGTCATACGCTTCGATGCTTTCAAAATAATCTGGTATACCGGTACGCGGGAATTTATCAAATACTTTGGTTCGATAAGATTTGTAGCCTGTTTTTCGCCCTTCCCAAAAGGGAGAATTTGTACTCAGCGCATAAATGTGTGGTAAAAAATAACGCGCAGAGTTAGCGATGTGCATGGCCATATCCCGGTTCTCCATACCAACGTGTACGTGTAGCCCGAAAATTAAATTGCTCCGCGCTGCTTCCTGCAATTCATTCACAATTTCATTATAGCGTACGTGATCGGTGATCAGCTGACTTTCCCAATGACTAAAAGGATGTGTGCCAGATGCACCAATCCACAGGCCCATTGATTCTGCGATGCCCGATATCGTTTTCCTTAAAAAGGTTACATCTTTATAGGCTTCATCTATATTCTGGCAAATATCAGTACCTACCTCTACCACTGCCTGGTGCATTTCTGCTTTTACTTTGTCTTTAATCATCTTCTGTCCTTCATGCACTATCCTTTGTTCATGGCTTTTTAACTCTTTTGTCTGTGGGTCAATCACCATGTATTCTTCTTCTATACCAAGTGTGAAATGTTTGTAGCTAATATTTGCCATGATCAATTAAATTACTTTAGAAAAAATTACCTGCAATGTTCCGCGCTGCCCGCAAAATTTGCGGAACAAAGAACGCGGCATCTAAGATTATTAAAACAAAGGCTGCTTTAAACTGCCGCGCTTTATATATTCACCCCATGTTAAATTATCTGCCCCATCCTGGTGCGCTACTGCTTTTTCAATCGCATAATTGGCAGCGGTTTCTACTACCCAATTAAAATTATCCTGCCCAACACTATTAATGTCAGCGTCGGGCGCGGGGTTGCAAAAATCAATGGCATACGGTACGCCATCGCGCAGCGCAAGTTCTACCGTATTGAAATCATATCCCAAATAGTGATTGATGCGCAATACAATTTCTTCCATCAATTTAAGCCTCTCCGGACTGGGTGTAAAATTGGCTACATAACGCAGATGATGCGGGTTGCGTGGCTCGTACGGCATAATGCGCACATACTTGCCACCAATACAATAACAGCGGTAATATTCGTCAAAAACAATTTCTTCCTGCAATAACATTACCAGCTGGCCGGTCTCACTGTGTTTCTGAAAAAAATCTTCTTTGTCGGTTAGTTTATACACATGTTTCCATCCGCCGCCGGCAAAAGGCTTCATGTATGCCGGAAAACCGATATAGCTAAAAATATTTTCCCAGTCCATGGGGTAGGCGAGGTTTGAAAATGAATTGTCAGACGTATCATCCGGATGATCTTTCGACGGGAGTATAACTGTTTTTGGAACAGGTACGTCTATTTTAGTAGCGAGACAATTATTAAAAAATTTTTCATCAGCACTCCACCAAAAAGGATTGTTAATAACGG
>JBDUAY010000657.1:0-2562 GCA_040004415.1 Bacteroidota bacterium
GGTACTATGGGGCGTTATTACTGCTTTTTTAAGGCCACTCTCAGGAGAACCATTTGCAGAATTTATTGAACGTAGCGGAAATTTTGGTGCACCACTTGCGCTGTTAATACTTTGTGGCGGCTCAGCTACTTTACGGGGTTGGTTTACACGAATCAATCCAAATGATTTTCGCCCGGATGAAAAAACGTATGCAAGGCTTACAACCTGCCTGAAGATTATTGTATTTCTTCTTTTAGCTGGTCATGGCTGGTTAAACCTGATAGAAAAGAAAGGGTTGATTCAACAATACACTACGCTGGGGTTTTCAAATCCTGAACAGGTAGCGCAACTGATTGGCGTTACCGAGGTCATTTTTTCGTTTGTTATTTTAATTAAACCCTTGCGCCCGTTGTTGCTGGCACTCTTTATCTGGAAAGCCGGGAGCGAATTATTTTATCCGCACTATGATTTACTCGAGTGGATAGAAAGAGGTGGAAGCTATGGAACAATACTGGCTTTATGGTTGATAACTAAAAAAGGGGTTGACGCATATGCGTCAACATGGCCCTTTATTTTGAAGTTTTTTAAAGTATAAAAAAAAATATTAATAGTTTTTGAATCAGCAATAGTTATAAATCGTATAAATGAAAGCCCGGTTGTTCTCAGCGGGGTGCAGTTTTGCGATTCCTGGAAGGCGAAAGATTTTAAACACATCTTCCTGTAAAGGATATAGAAATAGTTTAGATCAGCAATAGTTATAAATCGTATAAATGAAAGCCCGGTTGTTCTCGGCGGGGCGCAGTTTTGCGGTTCTTATAAATGAAGCAGGTAGTTTCTCTAACAAAAATTTAAGATATAAAGATGAGGTTTTTCTTTTTGACAGCGATGATTGTCTTTTTGCAGATTGCGGTTTCGGCACAACAAAAAACTGATGGTATAAAAATTGTTTCGCTGGATAGTGTTATTGTGAATGCGCAATTGAAAACGCGCGGAGTATCCTATCTGCCCGATGTAAAAGGAATGAACATTTATGCCGGCAAAAGAACAAATGAAATTGTATTATCTGATAGAACACCCAACCTGGAATTAAATCTTGGCCGTACAGCACTGGCTAAAATACCGGGACTTACGATGTGGGAAATGGATGGAGCGGGTACGCAATTAAATATAGGTTCCAGAGGGACAGATTCCCATCGTTCCATTGAAATGAATATGCGGCAGAACGGTTATAACACCAACTCTGATATTTTTGGCTATCCTGAAAATCATTATACCGTACCATTGCAGGCAGTAGAAGAAATTCAGCTTGTGCGTGGCTCTGCCTCGTTGCAGTTTGGTCCGCAGTTTGGCGGCATGATGAATTTTAAAATGAAACAAGGCGATAGTACAAGGCTGCTTGCTGTTGAAAGTGAACAAACAGCAGGATCCAATAACTTTTTTAATTCTTTCAATGCGGTTGGTGGTACAAAGGGCAAGCTGAATTATTACGCTTTTTATGATAACCGTCATGGAGATGGCTGGCGCAACAATGCAAAATTTAATTATCATTCTTATTATGCACATATTGGTTATCAGATCAGCAATAAGATTTTGCTGTCTGCAGAATTTTCCCGGATGGATTATGTACAGCAGATTGCCGGCGGTTTAACCGATGCGCAGTTTAATGCAAATCCAAAGCAGTCTGTACGCAGCAGAAATTTCTTTCAACCTGCTATTAATATTCCTGCTGTTAAACTTGAATACAATGTTTCTGCCAATACAAAAATTGAAGTAACTGCGCATGCGGTAATTGGTCAACGCAACAGTGTTCAGTTTATCAATGCAGGAAATATCCCCGATACGATTAATAAATCGCTTGGCACCTATAATCCGCGCCAGGTGGACCGGGATTATTATAAGGCATTTACTACAGAAGCAAGAATACTGCATCACTATACCCTTGGTAAGGTAAACAGCGTTCTATCGGGTGGCATCCGTTACTTTACAGAACTTACTCAGCGCAGACAAAAAGGCGTTGGAACGTTTGGCAGTGATTTTGATTTGTCACTTACACAACCATATGGTATTGATCTTCATTTGAAGACACATAATTATGCTGCATTTGCAGAAAACATTTTCCAGGTTACACCAAAATTTTCTATAACACCAGGCGTGCGGTATGAAATTATTAATACTGATCTTGCCGGGGTAATCAATAATGCAACGGCGCATATTGCTTACCAGGGCAAACGGAGTTTCCCTTTGTTTGGTACGGGTCTGCAATACCAGGTAAATCCATCTTCACAGATTTTTGGAAATATATCACAGGCCTATCGTCCTTACCTGTATGCATCTGTAACACCGGCAGACCGGCTTGATCAAATCGATCCAAATCTTAAAGACAGCAGGGGGTATGATATTGATCTCGGTTATCGCGGTCATTATAAAAATATTTTGCAATTTGATATCAGTGCATTTTATCTTTTTTACGGAAATAAGGTTGGGCTGCTGACAGAACAGTCGTCAGCAGGTGTGCCATTTCTTTTTACAACCAATATCGGTAACTCTGTAGCGAAGGGGGTAGAAACTTTTGTTGAATTGTCT
>JBDUAY010000658.1:0-2558 GCA_040004415.1 Bacteroidota bacterium
TGTATAACTGAAAGCCATCCTGTATCGCCGTGTTGTCAACTTTTGCACTTAGTTTGCTGCAGCGCACCAGTTCATGACCATTCAATCCTGTACTGTTTGCGATCTTCAAAAGTTCTGCCGGCGTTTCCTTTGAAAATTTTCCTTTCCCACCACATATATAAATACCCAATTCTCTTGCATGCGGGTTAATAGCTCTTTTTAATGCACCCATGACAGAAGTAGTAATGCCCGAAGAATGCCAGTCCATGCCCATCACCGCGCCAAAACTCTGGAACCACAATGGATCAGCTAACCTGCGCAGTACTTCATCTTTCCCATACTCAGTAATGATGGATTCTGTAATGGCAAGACCAAGCCTTGCCATACGTTCTGCCAGCCATTGGGGAACATAACCATAATGAAGCGGAAGATCTGCAGCACCGGATCGTTTCATACCACATAAAATTACGAAACAAATGAAAAACAAGGCATAAAGCGGGTCATTTACTGGTAACAAAAAATCCTGGTAATTTTCTATCGCTGTAATCTTGTAAAACCTTTATTTTGTATATGATCTGCCTTTACAATCCTCTTATAAAAAGAATATTTATTACGGCAACATCCATTGTTAACGTTTTTTGTGCAGGTGCACAGTTTAATCTTCCTGTGTTAAAAGACAACTGGAAAATTGAAAACAAAGGAAGCATATTTTTTGATGCAACTACGCATGGAGCATATACCGATCATATTGAGATGAGTGGCACCCGCGCATCGCTCTGGATAAAATACAGTATTGATTCAGCCAAACATCTGCAACTCTCGCGCACGGTTGTTTTTCCTTCGTTCCGTTTACGTCCAAATGATACACATGCCAGCCTGATGTTTACTTTCAAAGACGAAGATCTTCCCCGTTTTTTTATTGATGAAAAACCGCTTCGCCGTGATATCGTCAACGGTGTTTTTTATACGGACATGGAAGAAAAAGTCACCGGTATACGCCAGAATGGTATTATGGAAATTAACAGCATATTGTCTTTAATCGCGGGTGGAAGAACGGTTTCAATCGGCGTCAACCGTAAATTATTTCCATCTGCAGGTCATCCTGCTGCAATGGAAATTATTTCATTTAAAAATCTGTCGGCAAGTGCTGTCCCTGTTTCTATGGAATACCTGCAGCGTGTAATTAAAACCGATAGTGCTACCAGTTATCCTGCATCACATTATATACTAACAAATACGATGAATGCCGGCAGCCGTCTGTTGCAACCTGACAGCACCGTGCAATATAGTATTTGTTACCAGGCCTCGGAGCAACCAGCCATTACTGAATGGAACATTGAAAACGAGCTGGCTGCGCGGGGTTGGAAGATCAATGATTTTACACAAACGCTGCAATTGCAAACACCCGATTCTATTCTGAACACTGCTTTTGAATTTGCCAAACGGCGCATCAGCGAAAGTATTTTTATTACTAAAGCCGGACCGATGATGTGTCCCGGGGGCCTTCGTTATTATGCAGCCATCTGGGCCAATGATGAAGCTGAGTATGCCAATCCTTTTTATCCGTTTACGGGTAGCATCCTGGGCAATGCCGCTGCGGTAAATACATATGGCATGTTTGCAAAATATATGAACCCTGAATATAAACCAGTGCCCAGCTCTATTATTGCAGAAGGTGAAGGTACCTGGGCAGGAGCAGGGGACAGAGGAGATGCTGCAATGATTGCTTATGGTGCATCCAGGTTTGCACTTGCGTATGGTAATGAGGACACGGCAAGAAAGCTATGGCCATTAATTGAATGGTGCCTGGAATATTGCAAACGAAAACTAACCGTTGATGGAGTAGTTGCATCGGATAAGGACGAACTGGAAGGTCGTTTTCCGGCAGGCTCCGCCAATCTTAGCACCAGTTCTTTATATTATGATGCGTTAATTTCAGCTGCTGCTTTATGCAATTCATTGAAGTTGTCAAAAAATAAATCGGATCAATACACTGCATCAGCAAGCACATTGCATGCGGCGATTGAAAAATATTTCGGTGCGGATATGAAAGGCTTCGCGACGTATAAATATTATAAAGAAAATACTTTACTCAGATCGTGGATATGTATTCCTTTAACCATGGGAATATTTGACCGGAAGCAGGGAACCATTGATGCGTTATTTTCTCCGTCCTTATTTACAGAAGATGGTTTTCTTACCCAGGAAGGAAGTAATACATTCTGGGATCGTTCTACGTTATATGCGCTGCGCGGAGCATTTGCGGCCGGAGAAACAAAGCGGGCGCTTGCTTATTTTCATTATTATTCAGCGCGCCGCTTATTGGGTAATCATGTTCCTTACCCGGTAGAGGCCTATCCCGAAGGCGACCAGCGCCACCTCGCTGCAGAAAGCGCTTTGTATTGCCGCGTTGTTACAGAAGGTATGTTTGGTATTCGTCCAACCGGGTTTACGTCATTTACCTGCTCACCGCAACTGCCCGTTGGCTGGAACAGCATGAGCCTTAAAAAAATAAAAGCGTTCAATCACCTGTTTGATATCCTGGTAAAAAGAAAAAACAAAAAAATAGAAGTAGATGT
>JBDUAY010000659.1:0-2554 GCA_040004415.1 Bacteroidota bacterium
AACGCGAAACGGATAAGAAAGGAATTAAGCTGATTTATATTCGGGCGAAGGGATAGCCCTCGTCCCCGCCGAACGGATGTTCATCCGCGCGGGCTTCTCTTACAACCTGGTGAAGGCCGCTCCGTAAATTTGTTTATTAGGTACTATCATCAATCCAACAATTTTTCACTCCCAGCTTTTGAAAATTTTATATTTTCTTACTGTTTAAAATTCCTGCATCCACAGTTAAGTTTCATATTGAATGATGCAATTGGGCTCCCCGCTATGCCGAAGGCGGGAGGGGCCGGGGTTAGGTCACTATCGCCCCATTGCGCCTTGTAATCCCTGGTGCATTTTTCTTCCCTCCACCACAATTGTTTCTATCATTGCTGCTATGTTTTTTGCCGAAGTTCTAAAGTTAACAATGCAACCGCGCAAACAATATTTACCACGCACCACTGCATTCGATAAAAAAATATTACCGTCCTGCTGCATTTTATTCAGCAACAACTCATTTAATTTATTCAGGTAAACTTCATTGTCTTCCTGTCCATCCCCATAATTTTCCGGAACATACCGCAATGTTGTAATGCTTAAACTTTGTGTGACGGCTTGCAACTCCGGATGCTGTTCTGCCAGGTTAAACAACAGCTTTGATAATTCAATGTCGTCTCCAATCATTTTAATGTATCCCTGCCTTCCTGCCTGCTGCAATGCAAACCACACTTTCAACGCTTTAAAGCCACGCGAGTTCTGAAAACCATATTCATAATAGTTTCGCGTGGGCGATCCTTCTTTTGTATCGAAATTATAATACACCGGGTGCGAACTGTATGTTTCAATTAAATGATGAGGATTTTTCACCAGCGTACATCCTGCTTCCAGCGGACTGTACAGCCATTTATGCGGATCCAACGCAATAGAATCCGCTTCTTCTATTCCTGCAAATAATAATTTTAATTCAGGTATAACAGCAGCTGGTATTCCATACGCGCCGTCTATATGAAACCACAGATCATATTTTTTACAAATCACTGCAATGCCTGTCAGATCATCTACTGCGCCAGTGCTAACATCACCGGCCGTACCAATGACCATCATTGGCTGGCAACCATTTTTTTTATCTTCCCGTATCGTCTGTTCCAGTATTTCATTGTTCATTTTATTCGCATTATCTGTTTCTATCCACCGGATTGCGTTGGATCCAAGTCCGGATAAAACAGCCGCCTTTTCAATCCAGGTATGCGTTGTCTTCGGGCAATACACCAATAATTTTTGGGCGGCGCCAGGTAACCCATCTTCTTTAATATTCTTCGGCGCTTTAACGGTTCTGGCTGCTAAAAATGCCGTGAAGTTTGCCATGTTGCCACCGCTCACCAATATCCCATCGTAACCCGGCACACCAATAAATTCTGCCAGCCATTGAATGGTCTGCTTTTCAATTTCAGTTGCCATTGGACTTAACACATTTGCCCCAACATTCGGGTTGATTACTGCCGCCAGTAAATCTGCCAATGCGCCGATGGGTGCAGGCGAGGAGGTGATATAGCCCAAAAAATTTGGATGGCCATTGAACAGTGAATGATTGATCAACAAGTCAGTTGCCCTTGATAAAATTATATTGGCGTCTGTTCCATTTTCAGGAAGCGAAACATTGCCAAGTAGTTGTTGTAATTGCACGGATGATTCACCGGTAGTAACTTTTTTTTCGCTGATGGTATCAATAAAATTTGCAAGGGTATCAATAAGCTGATGGCCAATGCTGGCAAATTCTTCTTTACTCATCGCAACTGCGGAAATCCTGTTTTGAGACATCGGGAAAAATTTTTAGGGTATGAAAATACCAGTTGTACCATAAACAGTAATTGCTGCAAAGCCCATTGATATGACTTAAAAGTCCAGTTTTGTTTTATAACCAGCGGGCATCTCCATTCCATGCGTGGTCTAATTTATATTTACCACAACCTGATTATTTTACTAATTTTATTTACACACGCGGCGTTATGGTAAATTTTTACGAGAGGGTATTACAGCATCCCAATTACTACAGGCAATTTAATTGCAGTAACAGTCTTATCACTATTTTTAATTGCCCGATGGAAGCGCGGTTAATGAAGACCCAGTTTGCCGATCTCTGGACAGCATACAATTACCTCTTTTATGTAGTAGACGGAAGAAAGATCTGGCATACCGCGCGGGGATCGTACGACATACAAAAAGAGAGTTGTGTATTTGTACGGAAGGGTGGATTTATTCTTGAACAAATACTGGATGCCGGATTTTGTGTGGTGTTGTTTTTTATACCCGATGAATTTATCTGCGAGACCTTGCAATCTAGAACAAAACCGCTGAGCAAGTATGATAAAAGTTATGAGCCCGTGATGCTGTTGAATACCAGCGAACAGCTCACAGCTTTTTTTCTTTCTATGTCCTCTTATTTTGGCGAAGCGCAGGAGCCCGATCCATCTTTGCTTGAATTAAAATTTAAAGAACTCATTTTAACCATTGCAGACAATCCGCGCAATGCGGAGCTGATGTCTTATTTCTGTTCTTTGCTGCATGAACCACAATCGAA